>JACCRK010000373.1 GCA_013813565.1 Herpetosiphonaceae bacterium | reverse complement strand
GCTTGGTGACCACCAGGGTATCGCCGCGCCGGACATACTCGAGGCATGCTGCGAGCTGGGGCCGGTTATCGGACGTGCCACTGCGTTTCTCCTGGAAGATCGGATCGCAGTCCTGGAGCTTGTCCAGCTGCACTGCCAGACTCTGGCCAACCGAACTCACGCGTGCATATCCGATCAGCGCCATCGCGGCCTCCTCAGTGTTCCCTAAACTCTCAAGACGTTTGCGGAATCCATTATGGTCCATAAAAGGGAACGCAGCAAGTGACTGATCATGGCACTGTTCCGAAAAGTATACCTTGCAGAACTATGATGAATAGCGTGAATAGCTTCATCCTAGGGCTGTTGTTCGCCGCATAGCCATGCTCTCCATACGAATACGTGTGATGCGCATGGGGAATATACCTTTAGTGCCATGATGAGACTCACATGCCGCTAGATGAGACTTTTGCCCATTCGGTCTCTGCTATGCTGCAACTATAAGAACATCACGCAGGCGTCGAAGACAATGGGTACGAGAATGTGAGGAGGCCTCCGAGCTGACGCTGGAGCCGATACCCGGCCATCTTTGGTGGAGGACAGATTCACAAGCGTATTTGAGGCTTAAACGCAGGGGTCTCGAAACACAGCTTTGAACATATGTTCGATGGGAATGAGCCGTAAAACGGTGTAAAGATGACAGTGAAAGATCGCGCCGGGCGTGGCGCGGCACAAGAAAGGATACCTATGCCTCGCCGTCGAACGTTCCTGGGGGGCCTCGTGCTCCTGCTGGCCACCCTCCAGCTCGCCCGCATCGCAGCCGCCACCGGCGGTCATGATCCCGTCGGATCTTACACCAGCGATATCTACCATCCGTTTGTGCTTGCGACCGCTGCGTTCGATCCGCGCCTGACGGTGCACACCCAGCAGGTATGTACACCCGATGGCATGGTATTGATCCTCCATACGCTCACCGCAACGGACATCAACCAGCCCTACCGCATCGATCTGCGGTTCACCGACACCTACCGCGAGGTTGGCATCATTCAGGGGTCGGCCCACCTGGCGGGATCACTGCTGACATGGCTACCAACCAGCTCCGATGCCTCGGTGGTCGTGTCCATGAGTACAGGGCCATGCCTACACCTGTTCCCAATTGTTTTCCTAGTGCCGGCTGTCGACCAGACGATCTGGCTGCCCCTCGCGCTAAAAGGCCTGTGAGTAGCAGCGGAACGACCAACCGCGTTTACATGCTTTTTTTACAAGTCGTACCGCCCGCTTTTTTGGCTGTCGCTTAAAGTCGTACCGCCCCCTCCAAAACGCGCTATGATCAATGTATATGCTGGTCGCAGAGGAGGATGGTATGAACCCGCATGGACAGATGACACCCTATGAAGAGCGCATTCGCATCGATGAGCTGGCAATCGCGGGACATACCGACGGGCAGATTGCGACCCTCTTGGGACGATCGGTGGACCGTGCGGAAGTGGCGTCGGCGCGTCCAGCACGGTGGCCGGAGCCGCCTGCAATTGACCTTTGGCCAGCCACGGCGTGGCCCACTCAGTACCTTTCCGCCAGCAGTCGCCACTTCTCCTTAAGTATAGTGGAGCCAGCGGCGATGTTTCCTGGTGTATTTGGGGTACAAGAGCTATTTGGCTAAAGTGTTACGGTGTCCTACATAATCTAGGAGAAGCACCTGAATGCTGAAGCAGAATCGCAGGGTGAATTGCCCTCAAAATCGCCAATCTGTCCAACATAACAATATTTACGCAGGAGAGACCAGACACTTGGTATTCTGTGCAACGGAGTACCAATTTTCACGATCCATGGCCTATTTAAGTCACATAGGGTATCGTTATGTAGGACACCGTAAAAAAATCGTCAAATAGCTTTTATACCCCTATCTTAACACGAGGAGGTCTGATCATGCTGCGGGGCTATGCCCGCGTTTCCACCGACGACCAACACCTGACACTCCAGCATGATGCACTCACTCAGGCCGGGTGTGATCACCTCTTTGACGATCACGGGAGTGGGGCAACCGCTGACCGGGCTGGCTTGCGCCGCGTACTGGCGTATGCCCGCACCGGCGATACTATCGTGGTCTGGCGCCTGGATCGGCTGAGTCGCTCGCTCAAGGATCTCATCGAGATAGTAACCCTCCTCGATAGCAAGGGCATCGGCCTGAAAAGCCTCCACGAATCCATCGATACCACATCGAGTTCCGGGAAGCTGATTTTCCATATCTTCGGAGCGCTGGCAGAATTCGAACGCACCCTGATTCGCGAGCGGACCCAAGCGGGGCTCCAGGCGGCGCGTGCCCGTGGGCGCACCGGCGGGAGGCCAAAAGCGCTCTCGCCCGATCAGCAGGCCCTGGCCGTGAAACTCTATGACGAGAAACAGCACACGGTCGCGCAAATTTGTCGGATGCT
>JACCRK010000330.1 GCA_013813565.1 Herpetosiphonaceae bacterium | reverse complement strand
GGGCCAGATCGTTGATCATGCCCAGGCTGCCGCCAAGCTCGCGCAGCTGGGTCGCTTCCAGGGCGTCCCAAATGCGCACTCCCATCGCCGCCGCCGGAGATCAGCACCGAGCCATCGGTGCTCCACTCCAGCCCGCGCACCCACCCGGCGTGGCCGGATAGCCGGGTGCGCAGGCGGGTGGTGGCACAATCCCAGATACACACCGACTGATCGCCTGAGCTGGAGGCCAGCAACGTTCCCCTGGGGTGCCAGCGCAGCCGCCGAACCCAGTCGGCGTGGCCGTGCAGGAGCTGCTGGCTCTCGTCGCCTGGTCGCGTCAGATGAATGTTGCGGTCGCCTGAGCCGGAGGCGAGCATCTGGCCATCGGGGCTCCAGGCCAGGCTGTAGATGGCGCCGCCATGACCTTCCAGCGGTATTGGCGCAGGTGGCGCGCAGTTTGCGCGCGAGCGCACCTCCCAGAGCTGTAAGTTCCCCTCGTGGTCGCCGACTGCCAGCGTGTGCAGCGTATTTGGACGCCAGGCCAGGCCGTGAATATGGGATTCCGGGCCACGAATTGCCCGCAGCTCCTTCGAGTTGGTGATATCCCACAGCCGCACGATGCCGTTATCGCCACCGGCGGCGAGAAATCGCCCGTCGCGACTCCAGGCGACACTGTAGCTCAGTATGTCCGCGCCGCTCAGCTTAAACTGAATCTGCAATGTATCGATGTCGTAGATCATCAGGCCCCACTCGGTGGCCAGGGCCAGCGACTGGCCGTTGGGGCTCCAGGCGGTGGCAAAAATCCGGCCCGGCAAATTGATGCGCCAGAGCTCCTCGATCCGGTCAACATTGGCCCCCATGATCGGCTCCAGGTCGTCAGGCCAGGCCGCCCAGCGGCGCATTGCGCTCAGGGCGGTGAGGTTCTCGGGGTCGAGCAGCAGAGTGCGCCGATACAGCGAGCGCGCCGGCTCGAACTCGCCATCTTTGAAGGCGGTCTGGGCGGCCTGAAGCGCACTGGCCGCCAGGGTCAGGCGCACCTCCCGCTCCAGCGCTTCGGCGCGCTCCGGCGAAATCCTCAGATCGACGCGCTTGCGCTCCAGCCGCGCCTGATCGGCATCGCTGACCACATCATCATCCCAGGTGATCTCCAGCAGACCTCGATAGATCGCATCGTTGGAGACATTCGCCTGCGGTGCCTCCACCGCGCGCACCCGCACATCGTCGGAGGCCACGTACACCGCCGGCGTGACCCACTCCATGACGTCGGGGGTGGGCGCGTAGTAGGTCATGCGCGAACGCGCCCAGCTAATCGCCTCCTCGGCGGGCCAGCCCCAGCCAAGCGCCTCGTAAAAGCCTTCGGCAAAGGCCAGGGCCGCCACATCGCTGATCTCGAACTGCATGCCCACAACGGTGGGAATGCCGAGCTGGGCCAGCGTCGCCGCCATTCCAGGCTGCTCAACGGCGCTGGCAGCCAGCTCACAGCCATTCAGCACCACCATCTTGACCGATTTTACATTGCGCAGCAGCCGGCCAAGGGTGTTCGCGCTGAGCTGGCGTGGCCGCCCATCGCGATCGGTCACCTGCAGGCCTTCCAGTCCGCCGTGGCCGGCCACATGCAGCACGTGTGGACAGAACCCGCCGAGCACCGAGGGCAGCTCCTGCTCTAGCATCGGCCCGATCAGGGTTTGCAGCACCACATCGCCCCGCTGAATGGCCGGGGCCAGATTGCGCTCGATAATCGCCTGCTCCTGATCGAGCCTGAGCGGTGCCGCAGCGCTGGCGATCCCGCCGACCACCAGCACCCGCAGGGGAATCTCCGCTTTGTTTGAGCGTGCCCGGACAGTAATCCCGCGCACGGTTGGGGTATCGCGGTCGAGGCATAAAAAATCGTCGCCATTGTGGAGCACCTCCCAGGGCAGGCGGCCCAGCTCCCAGCTGGAGGTGTGGATGCGCAGGCGCACGCGGCCCTCAGCGCTGGCCTGCGCCGTCGCGTAGATCTGGGCCACCGGCGGGCTGAAGATGGCCTGGTAGAGCTGGTGCCCAACCTCACGGGCATCAATCCCGGCATGCTGCAGCTGGACTGAGCGTACGGTGGCGGTGCTGCGAGCGGCTGTCCGCAGCACATACAGCAGATAGTTGATCCGATCTTCGCTCCACGGCACCACAAAGGGAACCTGGCACGAGTCGCCGTTGGCGCCACGGGCGGTCAACACGGTTTCCCCATTTTGGGTGGTAAAAAGGAGCACAACATCGTTGAGAGAGGCCGGGGCTGGCGGGGCGACTATCGCTGATGGATCCGCTTCCAGGCGGGCAATCGCCTGACGGGTGGCCTCCAGCTCAAGCTGAATGTGGGGAGGAACCAAAAGACCAAACTGGGCCGATTGTTGTTCAAGCAAATGCAACCGTTGACGATGAATAGTGAGCAGAGCAGGGTTATGGTCGTCAAGAGATTCTGTCATTGAGATATTCCGTTCCACAGCCAGCATGGCTCCAGCGCCACCATGGCTCCATATAACGTGTCTACTACACCGGCTCGTTTTCATTATAGACCATTTAGCCGTTAAGGTTGACGCGATCGGCGGCGACGGGAGCTGCCACCCATCGTCACGAACCTCTGGAACGGTTGGCGCGGATGCGGCGTTGTTAATGATATGATTGGGGTTGAATTCTTCAAGGAGGATGGAATGCGTCGTTCGCTTTTTATGCTGGTCGTCGTGCTAGGGCTGCTGATTGGTTTTGCGCCGCAGCCAACGGCGGCCTGTGGTGGCCTGTTCTGCACCAACACGCCGGTGGATCAGGCTGCCGAGCAGATTATCTTTGCCGCCGATCGCACGGCCGGGACGATTACCGCCTATGTCCAAATTAACTACACCGGCTCAGCCGATGCCTTTTCGTGGGTTGTGCCGGTGCCGAATAATCCCGAGGTTGGCGTGGCCGAGCTGGCCTCGTTCACCGAGATGAGCCAGCTGACCCTGCCCCGGCTGATCTTCCCGCCGATGCCGGACTGCTTTGCGATGCCTATGATGTCAGCGTCGGCTGGCGGCGCCGATGGGGTGAATGTGCTGCAGGAAGGCTCGGTCGGGCCGTATGACTTCGCCGTGATCGAGGACAAGGATCCCAACGCGCTGGTCAGCTGGCTGCGCGAAAATGGCTATCAGATTACCCCGGAGATGGAGCCGCTGGTCAAGGTCTATACCGACGAGAGCATGGTTTTTCTGGCCATGAAGCTCAGCGGCGGCAAAGATGTGCAGGACATTCAGCCGGTCTCGATGACCTACAAAGCCACCGAGCCGATGATCCCGATTCGCCTGACGGCGGTGGCGGCCAACCCCAACATGGGCATCCTGACCTGGGTCTTTGCCGACCAGCAGGCCACGCCGGCCAACATGACCCGCCTGCTGATGCGCAAAAACGATCTGGCCATGACCGACATGTTTGGCAACACCAACTACAACAGCCTGCGCAGCGGCGTGCTGGATAGCGTGCAGGGCCAGGGCTTTGTGATTGAGTACGCCCAGCCGACCAGCGCGCTGCAATCAAGCGACCCGCTGATCAGTGAGCTGATCGCTAAATACGGCTATGTAACCCGCCTGTACGGTGAGATGTCGCCCAACGAGATGACGCTTGACCCCATGTTTAAATTTGATGGTGGTCTGGCCAATGTCTCGAACACCATTGATATGACCGACCGCAACTCGCCCTACGACTGCGAAGATAACAGCTTTCACACCGTCCGTCGCCAGCAGATCGACGCCGCCAAGGGCAATCGCTCCTCGCCTGAGGATGCGACCGAGGATCTGCGCCGTGGCCCGCTGCAGATTGTCTCGCTCGTAGTGGTGGGCGGTATTCTGCTGCTGATCGTCTGGCTGGCGCGTAAGCCCCGGCGCTCGAATAACATCTAGAGTACCGTGTCCACGTTTGATCGGGGTGTGCTGCGTGTTTGTCCAGCGCACCCTGATCCGTGTTTCATGCCTGGCTAAAAGATCATATTGCCCAAAAACTCAAAAGGGCTTAAGATTTACGCCTAGCTGCAATTGTTTGGAGGCCTTTTGTGCGGATTGTTCTTGATGCAAGTGGGGGGGATCACGCGCCCCAGGAAACCGTCGCGGGAGCGATTGCCGCCGCCCGCGCCAGCGGCGATCAGATTATTCTGGTAGGGGTCGAGGCCGCCATTCGCGCCGAGCTGGCCCGTCACGATATAAGCAATCTTGATCTGCCAGTTGTTGATGCCCCGGAAATGATTGAGATGACCGAGCATCCAGCCCAGGCGATTCGCCGCAAGCGCAACTCGTCGATCGCGGTTGGGCTGCGGCTGGTTCGTGATGGCGCCGCCGATGCGTTTGTCTCGGCCGGCCACAGTGGCGCCACGATGGCGGGGGCGCTGTTTATCCTCGGGCGCATCAAAGGGATCGAGCGGCCCTGTCTGGTGACGCGCTTTCCGACCCTGAATGGCTCGGCGCTGCTGGTCGACTCGGGCGCCACCACCGACTGCAAGCCCGAATACCTGGCCCAGTTCGCCCAGATGGGCAGCATCTATGCGCAGCGCACGCTGAATATTGCCCAGCCGCGGGTTGGCCTGCTGGCCAACGGCGAGGAGTCCAACAAGGGCGATAAGCTGGTGCAGGACGCTCACATGCTGCTGGCGGGAACCGAGCGGCTGCATTTTGTTGGCAATATCGAGCCAAAAGATATGCTGCTCAACGATGCTGCCGATGTGGTGGTTGCCGATGGCTTTGTGGGAAATCTGGTGCTGAAGTTTGGCGAGGCGGTGTTCAAGCTGGCGATCTCGGCGGCGGCCCAGAACATCTGGCGCCAGCTGGCCCTGCGGGTCCTGGCTGGCGCGGCCCCGGCGCTGCTGGCCCTGGCCCTGCCCGGCAAAGGTCGGGCCCGGGTTGCGCTGGCGGGCCTGACCGGGCTGACGTTGCCGGCCCTGACCGCCGTGCTGCCGCTGTTGGAACTCCGGCGCCGCATGGACTATCGCACGCAGGGTGGCGCACCGCTGCTGGGAGTTAACGGCATCGCCATCATCGCCCATGGTAAATCCGATGCCCTGGCGATTGAAAATGCGATTGCCCAGGCCCGCCAGGCGGTCAACGATCGAATTGTGGCAACCATTACGGCGGCACTGGAAACTGTTGATTTTGTTCCTTCTGCCTGAAACGGAGGCGCTCATGCCAACTCGTTCATGTCCCAACTGTCAATCGATGGTCGATGACTCGCAGCTGTTCTGCCCTGAGTGTGGCTCACGGCTCAACACTGCCCCCGCCGCTGCCGAGGGTGCGACCCAGGCGATCCCGCGCCCAGACCTAGGCAGCCAGCCGTCCTATCCGCCGCAGCCGCCCTACGGCAGCCAGCCGTCCTATCCGCCGCAGCCGCCCTACGGCGGCCAGCCAACCTATCCGCCGCAGCCGCCCTACGCTGGTCAGCAGCCGTCCTATCCGCCGCAGCCGCCCTACGGCGGCCAGCAGCCGTCCTATCCGCCGCAGCCGCCGGTCTCGTATCAGCCGCCGCCCGCCGGTGGCTATCCGCCGCAGCCGCCGTATGGCGGGCAGCAACAGCCCGGTTACAACGCCTACCCTCCGGCGCCAGCGCAGGCCAAAAGCCAGCTACCGCTGATCATCGGCATTGTCGTGGCGGTCCTGCTGCTCGGCGGCGGCGGTGCCTTTTTCTTCCTCAGAGATGATAACGGCAACAGCGGCAACCAGCTGAGCAGCCTGTCAACCAGCCGGCCACAGTCAACGACGCGGCCGACCGCCCGGCCCACCGACGCGCCGGAGCCAACCGATGAGCCGGAGCCAACCGATGAGCCGGAGCCGACCGATGAGCCCTTCGACATCGACGTCACCATCCCTTTTCTGGAGGACGATTTCTCGACCAAGGATGAAGGCTGGCCGGAGCAGGAGACCGCCAGCAAAACCGGCAGCTACGCCTATGTCGAGGACGCCTACCAGATCGCCATCACCGTCAAGGAGCGGATTCTGTGGACCTCAACGATTGAGGAGTACACCGATGTCGATGCCGCGATTGATGTGACCTTCCGCAGCGGACCGACCGAAAATGCCGCCGGCCTGGTTATCCGCGAGCAGTCTGGCGACTCAAACCCTGACTCTGGCAGCCTGTATGTGTTCCAGATCGATGGCCAGGGTGAGTATGCCCTGCGACGCTTTGACAAGAATATCGGCGATGGCGAGTGGACCAATGTGATCGACTGGACCTACAGCTCGACGATCGCCCCTGGGCTGGATGCCACCAATCGCCTGCGCCTGACTGTAGTAGGCTCGGTCTTTACCCTGTACATCAACGACCAGGAGGTTGATCAGACGATCGACACAACCTATGCGTCTGGCTCGATGGGCTTCGGCGGCAGCACCTTCGAGGAAGGCGACTCGCTGATCGAGTTCGATAACCTGCGCATGGCCTACCCATAGTTCGCAGAATGCCGGAAGCAGGCGTCCAACACTGTCTGCTTCCGGTGATCTGGTGTATCTCTGCCTCCAGCTACCCCCTTGGCTAACTAAAACGAGGAACTATGACCTACGAATTTATTCAGCTTGCGACGCAGGGGCCGATCGCCACCCTGGTGATGAATCGGCCTGAGCTGCACAATGCCTTTAATCCGCAGCTCATCAGCGAGATGACCAGCGCCATCCACGCGCTGGCCAGCGATGAGCAGGTGCGCCTGGTGGTGCTGACCGGGGCCGGGCCATCGTTCTCGGCTGGCGGCGACATTAGCTGGATGCAGGCCAGCCAGGGCTATACCAGCGAACAGAATCTGGCCGATGCCCGCGGCCTCGATGCGCTGTTTGAGGCGCTGAATACCTTGCCCAAGCCGGTGATCGGGCGCATCAACGGGGCCGCGCTCGGCGGCGGGGTTGGCCTGATCGCCTGCTGTGATCTGGCGGTGGCGGTTGAGGAGGCCCGCTTTGGCTTTACCGAGGTCAAGCTGGGCCTGCTGCCAGCGGTGATCGCCCAGTACGTCGTCCCCAAGATCGGCGTGAGCCACAGCCGGGCCCTGTTTATCTCCGGCGAACGTTTTACCAGCGAGCGCGCCTTTGAAATTGGCCTCATCCACGCTATTACCAGCGCCGAAGAGCTGGATACGACGGTGCAAGCGCTGGCCCAGCGTGTGCTGAGTGGTGGTCCACAGGCGATGGGCGCAGCCAAGCGCCTGGTGGCGGCGATGTGGGATCTGGAGCGCGATGCGGCTAAGACCTATGCGATTGAAGCAATTGCCCAGGCCCGTACAAGCGTCGAGGGTCAGGAAGGGCTGGCGGCTTTTCTTACTAAACGTCGCCCACAATGGTAGAATGTTCCTGCGAGTTTTTCAGGCAAAGGCACCACAATGGACACCACAATCGAGCTCGTCACTCCCCAGGAGGACACTCACTTGCGCTTGTTGCATCGCGTCGGCCAGGAGTGCTTTGGTGTTCTTGATCGAGAAACCCTGACCAGTCGAATTACCCATCTCCTGGGCGAGTACGTTGGATCAGCGCGGGTTGCGATCGGGCTCTGTGAGGGTGCCGAGCTGCACTTTATCAGCTATGCGCTCGGCTGTGTCGAAGAGTATATCGGTATTCTGCCCCATGTGTTGCCTGTCGATGAGACCAGCCTGTGCGGCTGGGCGGTAAGCCAGCGCCAGTCGATCCTGATCACCGACCCTGCCGCCGACTCACCCCAGCGCTATGTTCCTGCCTTCCACGATACAGTTGCTGAGCTGGCCGTGCCAATCCCCAGCAACGCAAATCAGGTCCAGGGAGTGATTGACATCCAGACCACCGATCCTCACCATGCCCTTGCTCAGGCCCGGCCGGTGGTTGAGCTGGTGGCCCAAAAGCTGGGTCTGGCGCTGGATAATCTGAATCTGCACGTGAGCAACCTGCGGCGCAACCGCTATGCGGCGCTGGTTGAGACGATTCGCCAGCGCGCCGATCAGCATCTCGATAGCGATGTGTTGATGCAAAGTATCGTGACCATCATTACGGTTGGCCTGCCTTTTCGCTCGGTGGCGCTGTACATGATCGAACATAACCAGCTGGCGCTGCGGGCCAGCAGCCTGAACTACAAGCCAGCCAGCCACCGTCCGCTCCCGGCTTCGGTGCGCTCACATGGCTCACCCTATGGCCCGCCCTATCACCAGGCCTTGCAAACGACGGCCAGCAATCGCAATATCAGCATTGATGTGGCGCTGACGGTTGGGACGACGCTGCTTGGTGTGCTGAATATTGTGACGATGGTCCCGCTGACGTCGCAGGAGATCGGTCTGCTGATTGAGTTTGGGCAGAGCCTGGGCCAGGTGCTGGAGCGCAATCGTCTGTTCAACTCGATGTATGCCGGCAACGAGCGCAGCACCCTGTTTGCCCGGATTGTCAGCCTGATTCGCCAGTCACTCAATATCCGCGATACGATTGGCGATGTGAATAGCACGCTTGGCCGTGGCCTGAATGTTGATTTTTGTACCGTGGCCCTGATGGAACATGGCAACGATCTGCGCTTTTATGGCACCTACCGGATGCTGATATCGCCCGATCAGCATACCGCCACCGATGCGCTGCTCCACGGCGAGCTGACCACCGCCATCCAGCAGCGCAAGCACTGTATTGCCAACAATGCCCTGGAGGATTCCCAGTTCAGCCGCAGCACCCACGCCGCCCTGCAGGCCCTGAATATCGCCGCGCTGGTCTGGATTCCACTTCAGGTCAACGGCCAGTGGCTGGGCACGCTGTGTATCTATAAGCTCTACCGCCCCTACCGCTGGTCGCTCGATGAGCTGCGCCTGCTGACCGATGTGGCCGACCAGCTGGCCCTGGCCTTTCGCCAGCTGCACGTCTACGAGGCCGAGCGCCAGCGCCGCCGCGAGCTAGAGGCGCTGCAGGAGATTATTCGCTCGATCGGCGGCGAGCTGAGCCTGACGGCGCTTTCGCAGAAGGTGGCTGGCAAAGTGATTGATGTGTTCAATATCTCGGCGGCGGCGGTGCTGATGCTCAATGCCTCCAACACCGCCATGGAGGTGGTCGCCAGCGCTGGATTCTCACCACCCTATGCCACGAGCCTGGCGATGGCTCACCAGACTGTGCAGGACTGGATCAAACGCTTTCCCCCACCGGTGGCGGTCTATATCCCCGATGTGCGCTATGACCCGATGGCTGGCGGGGATACCGCCTATGCCGAAGGTCTCTCTTCACTCTTTGCCCAGCCGCTGATGGTCGATGGGGTGTTTAGCGGCTGGCTGCAGATGTATAGCCGGGGCGCAATCCGTGAGTGGAGCAACGATGAGTGCCATCTGGCCGCGTCGATCGCCCAGCAGATCGCTCAGGCGATCCATACGGCCCGCCGCTACGAAAACGAACATCTTTTACGCACCGATGCCGAGCAGTCCTACCATCAGCTCCGCGCTGTGCTGACCGAGCTGGAGCAAACCCGCGAGCGGCTGCTGCGCTCCGAAAAGCTGCGCTCGCTCGGCGAGCTGGCCAGCGGCGTCGCCCACGATTTCAACAATCTGCTGGCGTCGATCCTGGGCAATACCCAGATTCTCTTGATGGATGAGGTGGTTGGTGAGCGCCGGGAGGCTTTACGTATGATTGAACGGGCAGCTAAAGATGGTGCCGTGACTGTTCGCCGCATTCAAGAATTTGCCCGCTCCTCAGAAACTGTCTATAACGATGTGGTTGATCTCCAGGAGGTGGTCGAGGTCGGGCTGGAGTTTACCCGCCCGTCCTGGCGCGATGGAGCGCAGCAGCGTGGGATCAAGTTCGAGATTGTGACCGATCTCAAGCCGGTCCATGTGATGGGCAGCGAGGCTGAGCTACGCGAGGTTTTTGTGAACCTGCTGGTCAACGCGGTCGATGCGATGGCCAACGGCGGCAAGATCACGGTGAACTCAGGGACCAAAAATGAGTGGGCCTATTTCAGCGTCACCGATAGCGGCAAAGGCGTCTCGGCCGAAAACCGAACCCGTATTTTTGACCCGTTTTTTACCACCAAGGGC
>JACCRK010000316.1 GCA_013813565.1 Herpetosiphonaceae bacterium | reverse complement strand
TCGCTGGCCGACGTTGAGCGGCTGCTGCCGGAAAGCGATGTCGTGATCCTGCTCGACCAGGCCGACCTGAGCCTGCTTGGCGAGGGAGGCGACACGGCGCGGCCCGCCGTGTTGCTGCTGAGCGATGTCTGGCCCGACGAGCCTCCTCCCGCCCGCGCCTGGGGCATTGTGCCGCCCGATGCCGCGCCGAGCGAGCTGTGGGCGGCGGTCGGCGCGCTGGCGGCGGGCCTGTGTGTGCTGCCGCCCCGCCTGCTGGCCGAGCGCGGTCGCCCCAGCGTCCAGACCCTCCAGGACTACGCCCCCGCCGAGACGCTGACCGCCCGCGAGCTGGCGCTGCTCCAACTGCTGGCCGAGGGGCTGACCAACCGCCAGATCGCGGCCCGCACCGCGATCAGCGAGCACACCGTGAAATTTCATCTCTCTTCGATCTTCTCCAAGCTTGGCGTTTCCTCGCGCACCGAGGCGATTCGGATCGGCGCCCAGCGTGGCCTGGTCGTCTGGTAGGGCAGGGGAAACCTCACCCCCAGCCCCTCTCCATTGCGATGGAGAGGGGAGCAAACCACTCTATCGCCAAGTTTCTCCCCCTCTCCATCGCAATGGAGAGGGGTGGCGCCGTAGCGCCGGGGAGAGGGCCTCGGCTTTTTTTGATTCACCGCTTTGTTTGCTGCTATAATGCGCCTCAGCATCTACAATCGATCCATCCGCCGCGCGTGAGTGGATCACCTGTCGTCGATCGATGTGCCTTGATCAGCCCGTTGCGGCCCGCCGTGCTGCTGGAGAAGAATTATGAAATTTCGTCTTGCGATGCTTGGCCTGATCGCCACGCTCTTATTGCCTCTGTCAGTCCTGGCGCGGCCTGGTGTGCCGCCAGCGCCCGAGCAGCGGGTGCCCAATGTCACCAACGCCTATATTGATCCGGCCAGCAGCGCTGTGACCGCTACGCCTGGATCGACGTTCCAGCTGTCATTTACCGCCGGGAATAACTCGACCGCCGGTGAAATTCTGGATTTTGACTTTTCGTTCACGAACCTGCCGGTTGGTTGGACTGCGGTGGCCAGCCCAGACCCGATTACGAGTGTCGCACCTGGTGAAGCCCCGACCTTTATTGTAACTGTGACTGTTGCCGGCACGGCTGCCCCAGGGTTATACGCCTTTGGGATTAGAGCTATCATTACGAGCACTGGAACTCCAGCATCACTTATTCGCAACGCCTCGGTTCAAGTCACCATTGTGCCACCGACTGCGACGCCAACGGTCACCCAGACTCCGACTGTCACGCCGACCCCAACCCAGCCAGCCGGCACCGTGACGGCTACGCCCAACAATGTGTGTAACGGCCAGAACGGCACCCGCAACGACGGCTACGAGCCCGATGACACCAAAGCCCAGGCGCGGCGGATCGAGCTGGATATTCTCCAGACGCACGTGCTGTGTCCGGTGGGTGACGAGGACTGGCTGATTTTTGGCGGCCTGGAGGGCAAAGTCTACACCATCGATATGCCGTCGGCGGTTGATGGAATCGACCCATCGCTGACGCTGTACGATGACAACGGCAACCAGCTGGCCTTCAACGACGACTACTATCTGCGCAACAACGACCCGACCGATATCAAGCCGCGCATCCAGTCGTGGCGGGCGCCGGCCAATGGCCAGTACTACATCAAAGTGCGTGACGCGGCCGGACGCGGCTTTTTCAACGCCTTCTACACGCTTATTCTCGAGTCCGAGAGCTACGGCCCCACCCCAACGCTGATCCCTGAGATCTGCGCCGATATCTATGAGCCGGACGGCCTGCCCGAAATCTCGCGGCTGATGGTGATCGGCGAAGTGCATAAGACCAAGCGCATCTGCCCGACCGGCGACGCCGACTGGGTCAAGTTCTTCGCCAAGGCCGGCAAGGAGTACTCGATCTTCACGGTCAATGCGACGCCCAACATCGGCCTGGATACGGTGCTGGTGCTGGCCGACCGCGATGGCACGACAATCATTGATTTCAACGACGACTTTGGCACCAGCCTCGACTCACGGATTGATTTTGCCCCTGAGGTTGATGGCTTCTACTACGCCCAGGTCAAAAATGTCGGCGATGTCGGGACCCAGTTTGCCGCCTACAGCCTGACGTTCCAGATCAAAACCAATGCCAATGGTGGCGGCGGTGACGGTGGAAATCCACCAACCAATGTTCCCCCAGTGGTGCCACCGACCACCCAGCCCGGCGCCACCGCCCAGCCCGGCATCACCCCCACAGTCGGCAGCGCAACGGTCACGCCTGGCGGCGCAACGGTCACGCCTGGCGGCCCAACCCCGACGATCACGGTCGATCCCTACTCGCGGCCGGCGAGCAAGCTGCCTGACTTCGTGATCAACAGCGCTGGAAAGTTTGCCGATCCCGCGTTTGCCCGGGTGTGGGAGCGGGCCGATGCGCCGATCGCCGCTGGCGCAGCGACGCGCTCGTGGCTGTGGGGCCCGGTCAGCGGCAGCGCCCGCGCCGAGGTCTACGATCAGGCCCCCGGTGGGCTGCGGCAGGTCCAGTACTTCGACAAATCGCGGATGGAGATCACCGATTTCAACGCCAGCCGCGCCAGCCAATGGTTTGTGACCAACGGTCTGCTGGCCAAAGAGATGATTATCGGGCAGATTCAGCTCGGCGACAGCAGCTTTGTCGCCCGCCCGCCCGCCCAGATCAACATCGCCGGCGACCTGGATGACAAGCGTGGGCCGACCTACGCCAGCTTCACCAACCAGCTTGGCCCCGCCGCCGACCGCACCAGTCAGTATGCTGACGCGACTCTGAGCCGTGATGGCAAAACCGCTGCCTACAGCGGCCCGCAGCGCGACGCTGCCAAGCTGGTAACGTTTGTGCCGCAAACCCAGCACAACATCGCCAGCGCCTTCTGGACCTTCCTCAACCGGCGCGGGCCGATCAGCGAAGGCGGCAAGATCCGCGACGGCCAGGTGATCGACTGGGTCTTTGCGCTGGGCTATCCGATCAGCGAGCCGTACTGGGCCAAGGTGCGGGTTGGCGGCGTTGAGCAGGATGTGCTGGTCCAGGCCTTCGAGCGCCGGGTGCTCACCTACACCCCGTCGAACCCCGCCGAGTGGCAGGTCGAGATGGGCAATGTCGGCCAGCACTACGAACAGTGGCGCTACGAATAAGCAGCCATACCCCTAGCAGTTCCGGGTACGCAGAAGCTTAATAATCGATGAAGCGCATCGATTGTTAGGCTTCTGGCTTGATTTATCTACCTTCTGGAGCGTTCTTTGCAAAGTCGCGTTATTGCTGTGCTGGCTGATGAGATCGGGCCACGTCCGGCGACCTCAACCGCCGAGGCGCGGGCGGCGGCCCTGGTCGCAGCACAGATGCGACAGATTGGCCTGGAGGTCGGGGTGCAGACATTTGCCGCGGCGGCAGCGCCAAGCGCCGGGCTGGGGCTGCTGGCGGCGATCGGCACGGCCGCCGCGCTGCTTGGCTGGTGGCTGCCGGTGCCCTCCATGCTGCTCGTAGCGCTGCTGCTCTGGCTGTCCGGCCGTGAGCTGAACGGCCCGCCAACCCTGGCCGCCATGCTCCGGCGACACCCCAGCCAGAATGTCATCGGCACGCGCGCCGCCGATCGTCCGCCACGGAGCCGGATCATTCTGCTCGCCCACCTGGACTCGCCGCGGATTGTCACCCCGCGCTGGAGCCGCTATCTGCGCTGGTCGCTGCTAATTGTCCCTGGCGAGCTGCTGCTGCTGCTGGGGCTGCTGGCGGCGCGCTGGGCCTGGCCTGGCACTGCGCCGCTCCTGCTGGCGCCGCTCCTGCTCTTGGCCGGCAGCGCCGCGCTGATCTGGTGGCGCGAGCGGCGGGCCATGTGGAGCCACGGCGCGGTCGATGCCGCCGCGCTGGCCACAACCATGGCGGCCGCCGAGACCCCGCTGGCCGATGATGTTGAGCTGTGGGTGGTGGCGCTGGGCGCCGGAGCCGCCGGCGGGGCCGGCCTGCACGCGCTGCTGGATGTGTATCCCTTTCCAGTCGACGAAACCTGGTTCATCAACCTGCCCTGGCTTGGTCGCGGCACCCTGACCCTGGTGACCGGCGAGGGCCTGTGGCGCGAGCGGCCCACCGACCCTCGCCTGAGCCAGATCTTCCACGATCTCCAGTCCGTCAGCGCTCCGCTGATCCGCCGCCCGTATCGTGGCGAGCGGCTCGATAGCGCGCGGCTGCTGGCCCGTGGCTACCACGCCATTAGCCTGGTCGGCCTGTGCTCCGATGGCACGGCGGCTGGCTTTCGCCACGCCGATGACACAAGCAGCAATCTCGATCCCCACGCGCTGCAGACGGCGGTGGTGGTGCTGGAGCGGGCGCTGGCGCGGTTCAATCGGAGATCGGGCGGCGGGGATCGGGGATCGGTTTAGATCATGGCATTCTTTGCCAATTCCACCTCACGAGCCTGGATTATTCCAGCAGGACCTCTGCATTCTCAATTCGTGGCTCACATAGGATGGATCCACCACGTACAATCCTTCCACAAACCAAGCTTTAGGGGGTTGTTACCCAAAGGGTGCCCAGGATGGAAACCCCCTGACGCCCAAGGGGCACCCGCCCTCCGGCGGAGGGAACGGGGACCCGCGTGCGGGTGGGTGAGGCGAATCATAAGCACCCACGTGTTGACACGAGAACGCATAAGCCATGATTATTATAGGGGCGCTCATTGCGTTTTCATCCCCTTTTCATCTCAGGCTTAGTGCTACACGCCATACTACACAGCTGTATGGTACGATGCTGTTTAATTGCAGGTGGTTGTGATGAAGTTTCGGCTGCGGCAAGCTTGGTGGCCCTGGTTGGCGGGAGCGATGACTGGCTATATTGCCTGGGATATTTTGGATCAGACCGTGCTCCAGCCGCGAACAGGTCTGCTGGGCAGCTATTTTCTCGACTGGGGCGTCGTCGGTCTGGTAAGCTTTACCACCATCATGATTGTTCAGCGCCGGCTGGAGCCACCAGTCATTCACGATCCCGCCACCAGCATGCGGATTAATCCGCTGGTCCTGGACCATATTCTCAGCGCGGCACAGGCCCTGGACATGGAGCTGGGCGAGATCAACAGCGCCGTTGGGAAGGCCATGACCGAGGATAGCCTTCAGCAGCAGCGCAGTTTGCGCCAGGCAATGATCGCGGTCCACAATGCGCAGTCGCTGAATGATGAGATCGCCGGTTTGCTTGCCGCACCACGCGCCGCCGCCCCGCCGCCGCCAGATCAGCTGGCGGTGAATAACTATCAATGAGCCTCACTTGACCAGAGCGCCAATCGCCATCGATGCCCGCCTCAACGCCTATCGCGCCGGCGGCATTCCCCGCTACACGCATAAACTTATCGCCCATCTGGCCCAGATCGCCCCTGAGGAGCACTGGCTGGTGCTCAACCATCGTCGATTGCGCGAGGTCGTGACCTACGGCCCCACAATCTGCAACGCCCGCCTGTGGACCCCGCCGCACCATCGGCTGGAGCAGTGGACGCTGCCGCTGGAGATCGCCCTGCGCCGCCCGCGCCTCATCCACAGCCCGGATTTTATCCCGCCGCTGCGCCGCACCTGCCCGGCCGTGATCACGGTTCACGATCTGGCCTTTCGCCTGTTTCCCGAGATCCTCGACGCCAATGCGCGCCGCTTCTACGGCCAGATCGGGCGGGCGGTGGCCTCGGCCGAGGCGATTATCGCCGACTCGCACAGCACCGCCCGCGATCTGACTGCGCTGCTGGGGGTGCCCGCCGGCCGGATCGATGTGATCCATCTGGCCACCGATCTGGCGCCGCTGCCGGTTGCCGCCGGGGAAACCCGCACCATCGCCGGTGTCGAGTGGGCCGCCGATAGCTTTTTGACCTTTGTCTCAACCCTGGAGCCGCGCAAGAATATTCCGCTCCTGCTCAAGGCCCTGCGGGTGGCGCTGGATCGCGAGCCACCCACCGCCTATCGGCTGGCGCTGGCCGGATCACGCGGCTGGCTGGATGCGGAGATCTTCGACGCTATTCGCGATCTGCGGCTCGCCGACGCCGTCGCTTTCATCGAGCAGCCATCCGACGAGGATATGCGCTGGCTGCTGAGCGCCTGCCGCATCTACGTCAACCCATCGCGCTACGAGGGCTTTGGCCTGCCGGCGCTGGAGGCCCTGGCCTGTGGCGCGCCCGCGATCGTCGCCAACACCTCCAGCCTGCCCGAGGTTGTCGGCGAGGCCGCCGAGCTGGTGCCACCTGACGATGTTGCGGCCTGGGCCGACGCGATCGCCCGCCTCTGGCACGACGCCGACCGTCGCGCTGCGCTGCGCACCCAGGGTCCCATCCAGGCCGCCCGGTTCAGCTGGGGCCGCACCGCCGCCGAGACGCTACAGGTCTATCGCCGCGTGCTGCATGAGAACGGCTAGGAGCCTCTGCTAACCTCTTTTCTCAAGCGAGTCTCAGCAATTTTTAACCAATTTTGAGCGTAAAGCCCTGATTCCTTGCAGCTGAGGCTGCTCGGTGGTGGTATCATACATCGTATAGCTAGGCATAGTATAGCTAGGTATACGCCCCATTAACCCGCCGCACAGAAAGGAACCCGTTCATGACCTACTCAAATGCTGGGTCGCTGGCCGATGTTGCCCCAATCCAACGGCCAATGCCGATCCAGGATCTGCCAGCCCAGGAACGCCAGGTTGAAATCGCTCAAACACCCCAAGCGATCTCCCCCAATATTAAGCATGAGTATTCCGAGATCAAGCGCCAGATCTTGAAGCACCATTTATTAGATAAGCAGGTCGGCTACTACGCCCGCCGGATCAGCATCAACCTGGTGCTGCTGGCCCTGAGCGTCACGATCCTGATCACCGTCGACAATCTGTGGGTTCAGCTGGGCAACGCGCTGCTGATGGCCTTTGCGTATGTGCAGATCTCGTTTCTGGCCCACAACTCAGGCCATCGCCAGGTTGGCCGCACCGCCAAGCAGGATGAGTTGATCACGCTGCTGCACATGGGATTGCTGGTTGGCCTCAGCCCAAGCTGGTGGGTCGACAAGCACAACGATCACCACGGCCACCCAAACGTCGAAGATATGGACCCTGACATCGACTTCCCGATCCTCGCGTTTACGCCGGAGCAGGCCTACAGCAAGCGCGGGATCTCACGGTTTATCATCAACCGCCAGGCCTTTTTCTATCCCTTCCTGATTATGTTCATCGCCTACAGCATGCGCATTCAGAGCGTGATGAAGCTGTTCGGCAAAATTGGCGCACCAGTCCGCCACCCGTTCCGCGAGGGCGCCGTGATGCTGGTGAACTGGATCGTCTATGTTGGCGGCCTGATCTTGTGTCTGGGTGTCTGGCCGGCGCTGGTGTTTGCGCTGATCCACCACGCGGCGATTGGCCTGTACATCGCCTCGGTGTTTGCCGCCAACCACAAGGGCATGCCGATCATGGAAAAAGAGCACGAGCTGACGTTCCTGCGGCTGCAGGTCCTGACCGCCCGCAACGTGCGCTCGCACCCAATGACCGATTTCCTGTACGGCGGGCTGAACTATCAGATCGAGCACCATCTGTTCCCGACGATGCCGCAGAACATGCTGCCCAAGGCCCAGGAGCTGGTCAAGGCCTTCTGCGCCGAGCGCGCCATTCCCTACTATGAGACCGGCTTTATCCAGTCGCAAAAAGAGGTGCTGATGTACCTTCACGGCGTGAGCAAGCTGGCCCGGCAGCAGTCGCGGGTTGCTCGGGTAGGGGTTAGCGGCTAGCGCTGGGGATTACCGATCCACGAAGGGCACGACACCCGCACGCGGGTACCCGCACGAAGATCAGATTTATTCGTGTCCTTCGTGGATTATCCCGGCATTAATCATTCGGGCATTTGGTTAGATACGTTGTCGAGCGAAATTACCGCATTAGAATGAGCTAGCCACTAGCTGCTAGCTACTAGCTGCTAGTCCCTGGCCGCTCGGAGCGGTAGTAGCGGTACAGCCACAGCGCCGCGACCGCCCCCAGCAGATGCCAGATCGCGTGGCCCTGGACGAGGCTGGCGGCGGCGCAGACGGTTTTGCTCAGGTCGAGCAGCCAGATCGCAAAGGCCAGCGCCATCAGCAGCAGTCCCTGTTTGATCAAGCGCGTCTGAATCCGCAGCTGGTGCCGCCGGACCGTGCGCAGCTCCAGGCCAACCCCCAGCAGCAGCACCACGGCGAAGGCATAGCGGCGGAGCGCCGGGATCGCCAGCAGCAGCCCGGCCAGCGCCAGGTTGAGCAGAATGTACAGCCACACCAGCCGGCGCGGATCGCCACCGCTGCGCGCCCGCGCATACACCAGGACAAACGTGGCGATCAGGTTCATCCCAAACACATCGATAAACTGACCCGGCAGCGAGAGCGAGGCGTGATAGAACGCGCTCCCGGCGCCGATAATCAGCAGCGCCAGGCCGTACAGCAGCGAGTAGGCCGGCTGCGCCGCCAGCAGATTGGCGGGCGCGACCCGGCCCAGCGTGGCGCGGTCGCGGGCTGCCAGCCCGAACACCAGCAGCCCGGCCAGCACAAAGCCCAGCGATGACCAGGTGTTGGCTGGCTGGCGAAACACGGCTGGGCGCAGCGCCTCGCAGAAGCAGCGCTCCGGCAGGCAGCTGGCGGGCGCCCACCCGGCCCAGTCGTAGCGGACCGAGCTAAGCCAGGCCATGGCCACACCGATAACCCCAAAGCCCAGCAGCGGCAGCCGGGTCCAGCGCCACACATCGCGCATCATCGCCTCCTTACTCGTGCTTATGCCTGGCATAGTCTACCAAGCTTTGCCTGATGCAGCGTTGGCTGAGCCTGTCGAAGCCAAAATGGCTGGCTTTGACAGGCTCAGCC
>JACCRK010000280.1 GCA_013813565.1 Herpetosiphonaceae bacterium | reverse complement strand
GCATCGCTCACCGGTGGCTCAAAGTTGAAGAGCGGCTTGATACTTCTACACATAACTCTTTACCTCCTGATAGCGCCGGGTCGCTAGGTCTGGCAGCGTTGAGCCGGCGCGGACAATCGTTTTGGCTTGGATAAAAGGGATTCTAGCGCCAATCGGGTAGATTTAAACACCCATGTGCTGTTAGATCAAGGACCTATCTGCTGGCCCCAGCATCGAACTTGCACTCACGGCGCCGTGTCGAGATACGCCAGCAGCTCGGCGCCGCTGGAGCCAGCGGCAAGCTCGGTGTAGGCATAGCCCTGGCCACCGGAGAGCATCCGCCACATCTGGGGCTCAAGCTGGCGGATTTGCATCAGCCAGCCGAGCAGCCGGCGCTCCTCGGCCAGAAAGGGATCGCCATAGCCGCCATACCCTCGCTCGATAGACAGCGCTGCCTGACAGACCGTGATGGTATGGTAGATCCAGATGTTGGCTGTCTGTCGTCCCTCAATGCTGCTGACGATGCTGGTGTAGTTGCGAGTGTCGATATACAGGTCGTAGGTGCACTGCTGGGCGTGCTGCTGACAGTGCTGCGCGGCCACTGGGTGGTGGGAGAAGTGCTGAAAGTCGAACTGCCGCACCGCCAGCGCCAGATCGGCGGCAGCGGCGGGCGCAAATGTCGTCAACAGGAGCATATCGGGGCCAGACATATGTGTCGTCCTTCCAGTGTGATGGTTGCACATTACAAAAGGACCTCTCCCCGGCTGCTGCGGCAGTCGGGGAGAGGTCTACCCTCCCAGCGCCTAAAACATATCCGCCATCCACGGTCGCGGGCTGCTGAAGACGAGCCCCAGGGTGGCGAGCTGCGCTGGCGGCCCGCTCAGCGCTCCGCCTAGCTGGAGCTCGGCCGGGGTGAGATGCCCGGAGTACAGCGCCGCCAGATCGCGGACGTGCAGATCGATTGCGCCCGTGCCACCTGGCTCGACGGCGGCAGCCCCGTCGGCGATGCGCAGCACAAATCGACCGTGGTTCCAGGTAAAATTCTGGTCGCTGATGCTGAGATGCAGCTCGGCATTGATGCCGGCCGGGTAGCCGCGCGCCTGCAGCGCTTGCGCCACATCGATCAGGCGCAGCATCCAGTCCAGCTGCCAGCTTCTGTCGCTGTGCTGCTCCGCAAGCAGGTGCAGCAGCGGCTCGTTGGGCGCGCCTGGCAGCTGCACCTTATCCACCATGCTGCGGTGGCCGCCCAGAAACTGTAGCAGCGCGCGACCGGCGGCCGGGTCAAGCGCACACCAGTCGGCGACCTTGATATCTTCTTTTTGGTTGCCCTGCGCATACACAATGTAGCCGGCCGGCTGCCCAGCGCTGTCCAGCACCAGATAGCGAAAGTGGCTGCTGAAGATTGGCTTGAGGATGCGGTCCCACATGATCGCCGGACGCTGCAGATTGCCCGACTGGCTCTGCGCGTAGGCCGCGTGGATCGGCGCATACACATCAATATCGGCGTCCGGGGCTGGCACCAGGGTGTAGGCCGAGGTGATGCCACGCATTGCGCTGGTTGGGATCGTATAGATCGTCCGCGCTCCGGCGCGCTCGTAGCCAACGCTGCGGTAGAACTGGGTGGTGGCCGGATACAGCGTCGATAGCGCCACGCCTTTGGTGCGCACCTCACGCAGCATCTCCAGCATCAGCGCCGCGCCAACCTTGCGGCCGCGGTACTCGGGCGCCACGCCAACCGCCGATATCCCCGCCGTTGCGCTGGCCCGGCCGCCGAACCACTGCTCCATATCGATAATGTTGAGCGCTGCCGCCAGCTGCCCAGCGACGCGGGCGACCCGAAAGGTCTCCAGCCCGCGCCGCTCCATCCACGGGAGAACGTTCCCATCAGGAAGATTGAAGTGAAGCGACTGGCAGATCAAGCGACCAACCGCCTCGGCATCATCGGGCTGCATCGTCTCCAGGGTGATGTTTGTCATGGTTGAAGTTCCTTTCGCTAGATGGCCGCTGAATGCGTTTTGCCAGCAGAATATCGGGCTTGCCAAAGCCGTTGGCATCGGGAATGATGCCGACAATGCTGAAGCCAAGCTTCTGATAGAACGTGTAGGGATGATCGCGCAGGTTGCGAATCGCGGCGATGTGGCCGAGCACATCGGGGTAGACATCCAGCCCGCCCAGCGAGGTCAGATTGTTTTCGTCATCGCTGCCCAGCCAAATGGTCCAGCCGCCGCGGGCCGCACACTGCTGCTCGAAATCCTCCACCAGCGCCCTCCCAATGCCCCGCCGCTGCTGCGCGGGCGCCACCACCAGCGGGTGCAGCTCCCAGACGTTGCCGTCGTACTCGGGGATGCCGCCGATCCAGCCCAGCACCGTGCCGTCAACCGCCAGCGCCACGCGACAGATCCGCTCGGGATCGAGCATCTGCGCCACATCGGCCAGGGCCTCCTCCAGGGTTGGCCAGGCCTCCGGCCAGTTCTCGCGAAACCCCGCCACCAGCAGCGCGGCGGCCTGCCGGCGCTGGTCGTCGTCAGCGGCGCGAAGATCAAGAATCTGCATTGGTACCTCCAGATTTTCCCCAATTATAGCCCGCAGGCATGGCCAGAACATCGACCTGCTGATGGATCCAGGGCATGGGCAAAGTCCTGATTTGGGTCAATTTCACTCCATTTCTTCCCCTCGCCCGCGCACAGGGCGGGTGCCCTTTGGGCGTGGTGGCCGCCGCTGCGGCCGGGGTGAGGGGCTGACTTTGCACATCGACCTGCTGATGGATCTAGTCGCTGGCGGGGCCTGGTTTATAACGCGGGTTCGGGTCGCCGGCAGTTTCAAGCCTGGGTCCGGCGGTACCGGCCCTCCCGACTCGCAGTGAGCGCCGGTACTGTGGTTTGCTGGACCTTTGGGCGTCGATCATGGCGCCTGGCTCATGATACGATTCGCCTATGCTCACCCGACCACCTATCCACCTCGGCACGCTCACCAACGCTTTTACCAACGAAGGACAGACCCATATGCAAGCGCCAACCCACATTCTCACCGGCATCCTGATTCAAAAAGCCGTTCGCCCGATCAAATCACGGTCGGTTCGCACTGGCGCCATCGTCGCTCTGGGGGCCACCTCGCACCTGCTGCTCGATAAGTTCGCCCGGCTGACCTACCACCCGGCCGACGCGATGCCCCGCGATGGCTTCTGGCTGGCCCACTACACGCTGACGATGACCTCGGCCGGCGTGCTGGTCGGCAAGCACCGCCGGGACTATAAAACCGCCATGCTAGCGGCGGTCATCCCCGACTTCGACTGGGTGCTGGTGTGGGGCCTGAAGCTGCTGCCCTTCCGCCGCAAACAGCCAGACATGCCGATCCTGCACGCCTACGGCGATCGGATGATCGAAAAAATCCCGGCAGTTCGTAGCCTAAGACGGCTGCCCGACTGGAAGCTGGTGCGCTGGAGCACCGCGCTGGAGGTGCTGCTGTGTGGCGTGCTGGCCCGCCGGATCTGGCCGCGCAAACGCCGGTCTACGGCGGCCCAGGCGTGATCTGGAGGGTTGCCACGATCCCCGGCAGCATCAGGTCATGAAACAGCCTGTCCATCTCCTCGGGCGAGCGGGGCATCTCGTGGTCAAGCCACCACTTCAACATGGTCAGCATGGTGCCCGCCATACACTCGGCGATCAGATCCACGGGCGCGGCGGGCGGCTGTCCGGCCGGAATCAGGGCCTCAAGGTATGTTTTGATGCTGCGCTGAATATGGGCCTGGCTTTTTTTGTACAGCAGATCGATGCCGCCGCCGCGGACCAGAGCTTTGTAGAGCTGCTGCTGTGACTGGACATGGCGAAAAAATGGCGCCAGCCCTGGGCGCGTGCCCGGATCGCCATGATCGATCAGGCTGTCGATCGTCCGCGTAAAATTGCTTACCAGCAGATCTTCTTTATCCAGATAGTGGGCGTAGAAGGTCGAGCGGCCCACATTGGCCCGATTGATGATGTCCTGAATCGTAATCTCGTCGTAGCGCTGCTCAACCATCAACGCCACCAGGGCGCCGCTCAGCAGCCCACGGGTGCGCTGCGAGCGCCGATCAGCTTTGGTATTCCGCATCTGGCCTCCGCAATTCCGCACAATTTGGCCCGCTTTGTTCAGTAGCGCACGTTTTACTGGATGTGATTGTAGACAGCCGGCGCGTCCTCCAAGTATAGTTTCTATCGAACACATTGTACAGTATCGAATAGGTTATTATGCAAGGAGCGCGATTATGAGCCAGCACCACCAAGCCAGCCCGACCACCATTCCCTCCACCGGCGGCAAGCTAATTCGCTGGGCCGACTACTACGACCCCCTGGTCAGCCTCTTTACCCTGGCCCGTCGGAGCAAACTTCGGCAGGCGACGGTTGATCTGGCCCGGCTCCAGCCTGGGGCGAGCGTGCTTGAGGTTGGCTGCGGCACCGGCGATGTAGCCCTGCTGGCCAGCGCCCAGGTCGGCGCCAGCGGCAGTGTGGTCGGCATCGACCCATCGCCGGAGATGATCGCGGTGGCCCGTCGCAAGGCCGAGAAAACCGGCCGCACGGTTGACTTTCAGAGCGGCGTGATCGAGGCCCTGGCGTTTGCCGACCACACCTTCGACGTGGTGTTTAGCAGCCTGATGATGCACCATCTGCCAGCGGAGATTAAACAGCGCGGCCTGGCGGAGATCGCCCGCGTGCTCAAGCCCGGCGGCGTGCTGGTCATTATTGATATGAAACAGGCCCGCACCCATCGCGAGCGCCTGGTCAAAACGCTGATGCTGCATGGCGCGATGGGCAACGGTGTGCAACATCTGCCGCCGCTGCTCCAGGCCGCCGGGTTTACCCAGGTCGAGACCGGCGACACGAACCTCCGCATGGTCGGCTATGTCCGGGCGCACACCCCGGCCTGATCGTGGCCCAGGGCGGTGATCGGCGGTGAAATCAGGATGGTACAATAGGCACAGAATGTAGCCTATGGTGAGGACAGCCTGATGTCGGATTTACACCCATCATTTGAGCGGGCGACTGGCGATGCGGTCGCCCACTTCCAGCCCCTGATCGCGGTGATCACGGCGATCGCCAACGGCGACGAGACCCGGCGGGCCGAGGTGGAATACCTGCTGCCCCAGATCGACAACAACGGCTGGCAGATCGAGCGGGCCGTCCAGCGGATCTGGCAGGGCGAGCGCGATGCAACGGCCCTGACCACGAATCTGGACGCCAACAGCGCGGCGATTGTGCAGGCGGTGCTTGCGGCCGTGGCGGCACCCGTCGATGCCGAGGAGCAGAGCATCGCCCAGATCGTCGCCGAGTGGCGCCCGATCATTCTGACCGTCGCTGCGGCCTGCCTTGATGTCGGTCAGGCCCGCCAGGATATCGATGGATTCCTGCCGCAGCTGGAGAGCCAGGCGCAGTGGGCCAACCTGGCGCACCGCATGCGGCTGCTGCTGGCCGGCGACCGCAATCGTGAGCGGCTGCTGGCTCACCTTGACCCCACCGACACCGTGGTGATGTCGGCCATCCTGCATAGCCTGGAGGATCGCGATAGCCTGGTCAAGCTGCTCAAGGCCGAGCGTGATCGCGCTGCCGCCGAGGAGCATTAGCGGCAGCTGGTCGCTAGCAGCTAGCAGCTAGTGAGCAGTGGCTAGCATTCGGGCAGATTATCCCAGTCAGCAAAAGCGCCATCCCTCGCCCGCAAACCGGGAAGCAAGGATGGCGCTTTGTGCTGGAGAGTAAATTGTCCCTTCAGAGAGCCCTAAAGCCCACTAGCTACGAGCTGCCGGCTGCTAGCGACTACCCCCGCAGCGCCCGCACAAAGCCGCCGAGCGATGGCTTGGCGCCCGAGAGCAGGGTGTTGGCCTTGAAGATGCGGGCGGCCAGGATTTGCAGCAGGATCACCGTGGCCACCATTCCCAGCAGCGAAACCCCAACCTGCCAGAGCGGAATGGCGCTGATAGCGGCGCGCATCACCAGCACAATCGGCGCCGTCAGCGGGACATAGGTCAGCACCTGTGACAGCGTCCCATTGGGCTGGGTGATAATCACGCTGAGAAACATCAGCGGAATGATGATCGGCAGCACCACAATGACGGTAAGCTGCGAGCTTTCGCGCATCGTGTTGGCGATCGCCCCAATGCCCGCCATCAGCGAGGCGTAGATCAGATAGCCGAGGATGAAGCAGACCAGCGCCAGCGCCCAGACCAGCGGCGTAACCTTGATCGCCGAAAGCGTCGCCATGATCTTGGACCCGCCCACCAGCGCCCCGCCAGCGATCGCCAGCCAGACGCTGACCTGGAACAGCCCCAGCAGGCCCAGGCCGGCGATCTTGCCCTGGAGCAGGTGGCGCGGCGAGACTGACGACAGCACCACCTCGATGACGCGATTTTCCTTTTCCTCGATCAGCGCCTGCAGCAGCAGACTTGCCGACATAAAAATCGAGATGTAGAGCAGCAGCGCAAACCCGGTGCCCAGCGCAAACGCCGCCTCCTGGCGCACGCTCTCGTTTTGCACCTCGGCGCTGTTGACCGGCGGATTCAGCGCCTCCACCTTCAGCCCGGCGGTTGGCTCCAGCAGCGCACGGGCATACAGCACATCCTGCGAGTCCAGCAAATTCGTGGCGATCACGATCTCGATCAGCGACTCCTGGAGCGCGCCGCCAAACGGGTTGAACTGCGGGCTGTAGCGCACCAGCTCACCCTTGGTAAGATAGTCGGCGGGAATGATATAGAACCCTGGGATCTCCTCGTTCGCCAGCGCGGCCTGAGCCTCGTCGATGCTGGCATACTGGCGGTACAGGGCTGCGGTCTCGGCCGGGAAGCTGGCGGGAATGCCCGGCACCAGCCCGCTTTGATCGACAAAGCCGACCTGGGGCTTGCCGGCCTTGATCTCCGCCGCAATCTGGTCGGGGGTGGCTAGCCCAGGAATTGCCTGGCTGCTGCCGGGATCGCCCGCGTTGCCCAGCAGCGACACCACCACCAGTAGAATTGGCACCCCAAGCAGCGTCAGCCAGAAGGTGGGCTTCTGCAGATGCTTGAGAAACTCGGTTCGCGCAATACTGATTGTTTTATTCATGATCTTCATCCTTGTCTGGCAGCATTAATTCAGCGATCATCCGCGCAGCGCCTGGCCCAGCTCACGCACCGTCAGCCGTTTGCCGTAGCGCAGCATGCCGAAGCGCAGCACCCGGCCAGCGATCCACATCATGCCGATGGCGGCGCCGACCTGGACGATCCAGGCGAGCAGGATCTGCCAGGCCGGCACGGTGGTGATCGCCACCCGCTGCATCATGACGATGGGCGCGGTAAAGGGGAAGATGCTGGTGAACACGGCCAGAACGCTATGGGGATTATTGATAATGCTCGTCAAAAACCAGACCGGCGAGATCATCAGCACGCTGACAATGCCCGAGAGCTGCTGGCCTTCCTGAACCGCCGACACGGCCGCGCCAATTGTGCTGAGGCTGGCGGCCACCAGCAGGTAGGCCGGAATGAACATCACCACCGCGATCAGCACCACCTCGCTCGGCAGGCTCAGCCCGGCCATGTCGGGGAAGCGCAGCTTTGCCAGCGAGAACATGCCAAACGCCGCCGCTGTCCAGATCGTAATCTGGGTCAGGCCCAGCAGACCGAGGCCGAAGATCTTGCCCGCCATCAGGGAGAATGGCTTGATCGAGGTCGCCAGAATCTCCATCACCCGATTCTCTTTCTCCTCGACCAGCGCCGTCATCAGGTAGGAGCTGGAGGTGAAGATGCCGATGAAGAAAAACATACTGAACAGGTAGGGCGTAAAGAACAGCAGCACGCCCTGGGCGCGAGTCGCCTCGCGGGCGCCATCGGGGGTGCGGCTGCGCACCTCGGTGATCACGCGGCTCAGGCGTGGGCTGGCGGCGCTCTGGTTATTGGCCGCCAACGTACGGCGCAGGAACGTCCGCAGCGCATCTTTGCTGACACTGGGCAGATCATCGGACACGGCCCGCAGCGACCCCGTCGCCAGATAGTCGGCGGGAATCACCACATAGCCATCGATGCGCTCGGCCTCGGTATCGGCGCGGGCGGCGGCCTCATCGGTGTAGCGAATCAGCGGCACATCCAGCTGCAGGGTATCGGTGATCACCACCCGGTCGGGCTGGGCGCTGGTGATGCCGCTCTGGTCGATATAGCCGACCCCTTTTGGCGTCTCACCACGGGCCATGAATAGCACGATCAGGCCAAATCCGACTGCAAACAGCAGCGGAACGCCCAGGGTAGCGGCAATAAAGCCCTTGCGTCGGACATGGATTCCAAACTCGTGGGCGGCGACAGTCCACCACTTGGCATTACGCATCGCTGCCTCGATCCCCGCCGGCCACTCGGACGAAAATATCGTCGAGCGAGGGCATGGCGACCTCAAAGCGGTCCAGAATCACGTCTGGGCGCTGGACGAGGGTGTGGAGGATGGACTGTGGGTTAACGCCTTCGGCCAGGTTGAGCTGCTGGCTGCCGTTATGGTTTTGCACACTAATGACGCCGGGAATCTCGCTGAACGAGCCAGTTCCCTCGACCAGCACGGCATTGGGGGCGAAGCGCTGCTTAACTTCTTTGAGCGACCCGTTCAGCACAATCTCGCCCTGGTTGAACATTACCAGGCGATCGCACATCTCCTCGACCAGGTGCATCTGGTGGGTGCACATCAGCACCGCGTGGCCATCGCGCCGCATATCAAACAGGAGATCTTTGACCATCCGGGTGTTGACCGGGTCGAGCGCGGCAAACGGCTCATCGACAATCACAATCTCGGGCTCGTGGATAATCGTGGTGCCAAACTGCACTTTCTGCTGCATGCCTCGGCTCAGCTCATTGACCTTTTTGCCAGCCACGTGGCCCAGCTCAACGCGCTCCAGGTAGGCCAGCGCACGCTTCTTGGCCTCGGCGCGGTCAATTCCCTTGAGGGTGGCCAGATAGACCATACAGTCGAGCACCTTGAGGTTGCGATACAGCCCGCGCTCCTCGGGCAGATAGCCGATGCGATTTTTCTTCTCTTCGTTGATCGCCCCGCCGAGCACCTCGATCGTGCCGCTGTCCGGCCGCAAAATATCCAGGATCATCCGAATGGTTGTGGTTTTGCCGGCCCCGTTTGGCCCCAGCACACCAAACAGCTCGCCTGGCTCAACCCGGAAGCTCACCCCGCGCACCGCGTCGGTGCCGGCGAAGGACTTCTTGACATTATCGACGTGAATCATTGCCATTGAACATACTCCACAACTGAAAAAGCCATACCGTCTGGCTATACGCAGCAGATTAAGATTTAGTTGCCTGCGCCAGAGGATACCACGCCGCCTGGATGTGGACAAGGCGAGCGGAAATGAGGCGGCCTCGTCCTTAAGCACGAGGCCACCCTGGCAATTGCCGCAGTGTGGAGGG
>JACCRK010000250.1 GCA_013813565.1 Herpetosiphonaceae bacterium | reverse complement strand
CGCTCGGCAGCACGCACTGCGGTGTCGACATCATCTGCAACGTCGCCATCCAGCACGGGAATGTTGTAACGAGCGAAGTACTGCTTACCCTGATACTCAAAGAGATCCATATTCCTAGCCTTTCCTTGCTTCAAATGCACTAATCATACGAGAGCAGATACAACGTGCTGCAGCCCCGTGCTATGCAGCACGTCCAGGCCGACGAGGTGCGGGTCAAACTCCAGGGCACCATCGTCTGGATGGCGCTGGCCGTCGTGGCCACGACGCATCTGTGGCTGGGCGGGAGCGTCAGTCGGCAGCGCAATCTGGCGCTGATCACCGCGCTGCTGACCCTGATTCAGCGCAGTACCGTCGTAATCAAACGGCTGCTGCTGGTGACCGATGGCTTGCGCCACTATCGAACGGCGGCCCAGCGCGTGTTTCGGCAGCCACAGCGCCGGGGGCAGCGCGGTCGCCCGCGTCTGTGCCGCTGGCCGGGACTGGTACTGGTTCAGGTGGTCAAAATGAGCCAGCGGAACGTCTGGCGCCCGTGGAGTCGGACGCTGATCCGGCAGGGTAAACGGATTGCCTGGGTGCTGCGTCGAACGCCGCGTAGCCAAGTGGTCAGCACGGCTGGGATTGAACGGCTGAATGCGACGTTTCGCGAACGGTGTGCGCCTTTGGCGCGTCCGCCGCGCCATCTGGCCACGATTCAGCCCCAGATGTATCTGGTGGGGACGGTGTGCAATTTTTGTACGGTACATCGATCCCTCCAGGTTACGCCAGCGATGGCGGCGGGCATCACGGACCACCCGTGGTCGGTCGGCGATCTGCTCGCCTATCGGATTCCGCCGTGGGGACCCTCTGGGTAGTTGGCAGCCACCGCGCCGCCGCGGGCGGCCATCCAAGGCGACGCAAGCGCTTGAGAAACGGTGGTGTCGTTGACCACCACCGTTGGCACACCTACCTCTCTTTGACCAGTACATTTATGTATGAATTAGTTCTATCTGGCGACACCATAACATTCCGTAATCCTACTATCTATAAGGATGAAGTGTATTGGGGTGGAAATCAAAACCCTCGGAAATACGTTGGGAGCTAACTGCCTGATTATACACGAGTTGCGAGTTCGGGCAACTACTGAGAAGCTATCTAAAAAGGGTCGGCTGACGAGTAAAGCGTGGATATACTGGAGGTGTGAACAACCAAATCTATCCAACGGATTTAACCGACAGCCAGTGGGAGTATATCAGGAAATTAATCCCTCCGGCAAAACCTGGTGGACGACCACGGAGTTTGGAGATGCGGCAGATCGTGAATGCCCTGTTGTATGTGGTCGTTGGGGGCATCCAATGGCGGATGCTGCCGAAAGATTACCCGCACTGGAAAAGCGTCTATCATTGGGTCTTCTGCAAAGGTTGTGGGCTGAGCGCAAGCCGTATGTACGGACGGGCCAAGCTCGACCTCTAACACATTTGTTTGCTGGTAGGATAACGCACTGCGTCCCACAATCTTTGCGGAAGACCCACATCCGGGCGACGATTGACATTCGGCAGGTAGCGCCCGGTATTGGCACGTTTGTACACCCGCCGGAGTGGCATCCAGCCCTTGGTCGGGTGTTCGATCTGGGTGGATTCACTGGCGCGAAAGACATAATTCCAGCTCAGGCCATCCAAACAGGCTCAAAAGGGCTCACCGGTATGAATGCGATCCGCCAGCAAGGTCACGGTCATCCCGTCAGGAATGCGATCATCGATCGTGTGGAGCAGCGTGCGGGTGTCCTCTGCCCAGGGCGCATTTGGGTCGTAGATGCGCATCCCGAGCGGCAAGCTCATGCCATCGGTGGCCCAGCCAATCTGGACGACGTTGTAATCGGTGCCGTGGCTGGTTTCGTCGACGGTCAAATACAGGTCGGTGGCGGGCACGCTGGCCAGGATAGAGCGGATAAAGGGATAATACAGATCCTCCATGGTCAGGCGCAGATCCCGCAGGATGCGGCGCACTTGGGTCGCATTGCTGTTGGCGTTGGCGCAAAAGGCAGTACTTGTTAAGCGACAATTAGAGGGTCTTCCGCAAAGGTTGTGGGATGCAGTGCGTTATCCGGCCAACAACCGAATGCGTAATAGGTCGAGCTTGGCGCGTCCATACATGATAGTGTTGGCGAATTCCTCCCATACGCTGTATGAGACAATAAAGGCTCGCTGGTATCCCAGCAGATGTAGTGTGGAGGGTGTCCATGAGCCTACAGATTACCGAGATCGAACCAGTTCCAGATCTGACAATACGGGTTGCTTATGCCGCATTTCCCCGCGGTAATCCCTATCTCGCATTGCGCGATACACTTGGCACCCTCTTCACCGATCACGATTTTGCAGCCCTCTTCTCCGCACGGGGACAGCCCGCCTATCCCCCATGGCGTCTTGCCCTCACCACGATCATGCAATTTGCGGAAGGATTATCGGACCGCCAAGCGGCCGATGCGGTTCGTGCCCGTATTGATTGGAAATATGCCTTGGGTCTTGAACTCACGGATGCGGGCTTTAATTTCTCGCTTTTAAGTGAATTTCGCAGCCGCTTGCTTGCAGGCAATGCTGAGCTCCTCGTCCTGGAGACGGTCCTCACACACTGTCGGGCACATGGCTTGCTGAAGGCACGTGGGCAGCAACGCACCGACTCAACCCATGTGCTTGCGGCTATTCGGAATCTTAATCGCCTCGAGTGTATTGGCGAAACCATGCGTGCCGCGCTCAATAGTCTGGCCGCTGCAGCGCCAGACTGGCTGCGGTCGCAGCTTGATCCGCACTGGGCGGAACGCTATCAAGACCGCGTCCAAGACTATCGTCTGCCGAAGAGCAAGACTGAACGGGTACGCTATGCGGAAACCATTGGTGCTGATGGCTTTGCCCTTTTGGCCGCCGTCGCGTCCCCGACCGCACCGCCAGTATTGCGGACGTTAGCTGCCGTGAATCTGCTCTACCGCGTGTGGATTCAACAATTTCATGCCCTCGCTGACCAGGTTCGCTGGCGGGAGAATGCCGAGCTACCACCAGCGACGATTCTGATTCAATCCCCCTACGATCCGGATGCGCATTTTGCGATCAAGCGAGCGACGAAGTGGACCGGGTACAAGGTGCATTTAACGGAAACATGCGATGCTGAGCATCCGCCACTCATCACCCATGTTGAGACAACAACGGCAACGATTACCGATAATGATGTGCTCACGGACATTCATCGCCAGTTAGCCGATCGTGACAAATTACCCCAACACCATCTTGTTGACTCTGGCTATATGAGTGCCCAGGCATTGGTCCACGCAGCAACCGTCTATTCCATTGATCTGGTCGGTCCCGTCCACGCTGACACGAACTGGCAAGCACGGCAGAAGCAGGGCTATGCCGCCGCGTGCTTTACGATTGATTGGACAACCAAGCTCGCCATATGTCCTCAAGGCCATTCTAGTACGTATTGGCGTGAACACCAGGATCATACAGGCCAGGACGTCATTGATGTTCGCTGGAGCTGGAAAGTGTGTAAGATATGCCCCGTTTTAGCACAGTGTTCGCAGAAACAGCAGGGATCGCGGACCATTAAGTTGCATACTGAAACAGCATACCGTGCGTTACATGCCGCACGACAACGTCAAACAACGGACGCGTTTCGCACGCAATACACACAACGCGCTGGTATTGAGGGAACGCTTGGTCAATGTATACGGAGCAATGGATTGCGGTCAACGCGCTACATTGGATTGAAGAAAACGCATCTCCAACATCTCTGCACCGCCACGGCACGCAATGTCGTTCGGGTTATTGATCATTTGACACCAGGTATCCTGAGAAAGCCGTACAAATCTTCTTTCTCGAAGATACTCGCAACCGGCGCGTAATTCGCCAACACTATCATACATACTCCGTTTGAGCAATTTAAGGCGATGAATGTGCCCCTCGGTTTGGCCATTACTCCATTTCTCGCGGAGCCCGGCCTGCACCGCGTCCTCATCGCGGCGCAGCCCCTGGACAAATCGCTGCAGTTCAGGACACCCATGGGCATCAATATCCGCCATCCACCCGTTCAACCCATCCGGTGGGCGGGTCCGCACCAGCTGGCGGAAGGCCTGGATCTGGCGGTAGAGGACAGCACCCTCGGGATGGGCGGTCTGCACGATGTCCAGAATCGCGGTATCGTCGGTCGTGAGCGTCTCCGGGTCCCGCATACAGAGCCAGGCCAAGGCATGCGGCGTCCAGGCGGGCAGGACCGGTGGTTGCTGGCGGC
>JACCRK010000248.1 GCA_013813565.1 Herpetosiphonaceae bacterium | reverse complement strand
CCGCTGGCTTTCCGAGCGTTTCAATCCACCATTCGCCACCGATACTATTGGATCTTGACGGACGATCCGGCCAGACGTGCGAATTGGCGTCCCAAGGATTATACTGGGGCGGGAACTTCTAGCGCCTCCGCTACGTCTGTAGGGTAGCAATCGTCTGGCTGCCGCTGTGGCCTGGCCCATGTGGGGCTTCTGCGCTACGTTTGTCACCATCGCGGCACCTGCCTTCAGATTTCCTCCAAGCATTAGGAGCGAACCCATGAAACGTCGTTATGTCGGTCTTGCCGCTGGAATCGGCCTGCTGCTGCTGATCGTCGGTGTGCTGTGGGCCCGCCGCGCCGCCCCGCCGCCGGTGGTGGTCGGCCAGCTGACCGCAGTGCCAACCCGCCCGCGCCCGGTCTACACCCCGCAGCCTGCGGATAATGTCGCGCCGATCGTAGTGCAGCGCTCGCCGGAGCGGGGCGAGGAGCTGGCCAGCGATGGCGTGGTGCAGCTGGTGTTCGATCGCCAGATGGATCAGGGATCGGTCGAGGCGGCGTTTAGCATCGCGCCCGCCGTGCCCGGCCGCCTGGAGTGGGCCGATGAGCGCACCGTGCGATTCTTGCCGGCCCAGCCGCTGTCCCGCGCCGCCGTCTACGATGTGCTGCTCAGCCAGACGGCCAAGGCCAGCGATGGCGCCGCGCTCAACAGCGCCTATCAGTTTCGCATGGCCACCGCCGGCTACCTGGAGGTCGCCCAGTCGCTGCCGGCTGATGGGATCGCTGAGGTCGAGGCCGATGCGGTGATCACGATCGTCTTCAATCGGCCGGTCGTCGCCCTTAAGATCGTCGAGGAGCAGAACACGCAGCCCCAGCCGCTCCAGATCGATCCGCCGCTGGCGGGCGCCGGCGAGTGGCTGAACACCTCGATCTATGTCTTCAAGCCCGATCAGCCGCTGCCGGGCGGCACAACCTTCACCGTCAGCATCAGCGACCTCAAAGATCTCGACGGCAACCCATTGGAGCAGCCCTATCGCTGGTCGTGGACGACCGTCCGCCCCCAGGTGCTGTTTGCCAGCCCGGAGCAGCAGGCCAAGCTGGTCTCGGTCGAGCCGACGCTGGCGTTTACGTTCAACCAGCCGATCGATCGGACCAGCGCCGAGCGCTCGATCGAGCTGCGCTCAAGCAGCGGCACCACCGTTGGCGGCACAGTTCAGATCAGCGGCGAGACACTGATCTTCACCCCCACCAGCCGCCTGGAGTTTGATAAACAGTACGATGTGGTGATCGCGGGCGGCCTACAGGGCAGCGCCGGCGGCGCGGGCATGGCGGCGGAGTATCGCAGCTCGTTCAGCACCGTGCCGCTGCCGCGGATTATCGGCACCCGGCCCGGCGACGGCGACCAGCAGGCCGAGCCATACACCGACTTCACGATCATCTTCAACGCGCCGATCGACCAGGACACGGTGATGGCTAATCTGCTGATGACGCCGCCGCTGTCGCCAACCACGGTCTATACCTACTTTGACAGCTACTCCAACGAGTTCCACCTAAACTTTGGAGTGCAGCCCTCGACCGAGTACTCCGTTCGCCTTGGGCCGGATATCGCCGACCCGTACGGCAACCTGACCGGGCAGACAGTCGATGTGCGCTTCAAAACCGCCCAGCTCGATCCTTCGGCCCAGCTGATTGTGCCTGGCTCGATCGCCACCTACAACGCCGGCAACCCGGCCCGCGTCGCCATTCGCTCGGTCAATCTGGCCCAGGTAAATTTTGAGCTGTATCGGCTGCCGAACGCCAGCCTGCAGGACTCCGCCTACGCCTGGACCCAGGATCTGCCCGCCGGGGCCGAGTCGCTGCGCCGCTGGACCGAGCCGCTGCAAAGCCCGCTCAACACCAGCCTGATCAGCCAGGTCGAGCTGGTCGCCGCTGGTGGACAGCTGGCGCCAGGCGCCTATCTGCTGGTGTTGAACGATGGCGACGACTACCCGGAGCGCCATGTGCTGGTGGTCTCCACCCTTAACCTGACGCTGAAATCCGCCGAGCGCGAGGCGCTGGTCTGGGCCAACAGCCTGGTCGACGGGCAGCCAGTCGCCGGGCTGGCCGTGGAGTTCTTCGACAACCAGGGCGTCGCGCTCGGCAGCGCCACGACCGACGCCAGCGGAATCGCCCGGCTCGATCTCGACCGCACCAGCAGCAACGGGGTGATCGCGCTGGCCCGTGAGCCGTTTGCCGCCATCGCCGCCGACTGGAGCAGCGGCGTGAGCGCCTGGGACTTTGGCCTTGAGGGTGCCTGGGATCTGCCTGAGATGGCCGCGCATATCTACACCGACCGCCCAATCTATCGCCCCGACCAGCAGGTCGATTTCAAGGGCCTGCTGCGCAGTGAGGATGATGTGCGCTTCAGTCTGCCGTCCGGCCTGGCCGCCGTTGAGGTCACGATCACCAGCCCGACCGGCGAGCAGGTTTTTGGCGAACGGCTGCCGCTCTCCGACCTCGGCACGTTTGCCGGGAGCCTGAAGCTGGGCGCTGGCGCGGCGCTGGGCAGCTATACGATCACCGCGCAGGCTGGCGAAAACTACTTCAACGCATCGTTCGAGGTTGCCGCCTACCGCGCGCCCGAGTTCGAGGTCACTGTCGCGCCGCAGGCCGCCGAGCTGGTCCGCGGCAGCGCCAGCAGCGCGACGGTCAGCGCCAGCTACTTCTTCGGCGGGCCGGTCGCCAATGTCCCGGTGCAGTGGAATGTGCTGGCCGAGGACTACAGCTTCAGCCCCGACTGGGCCGGCCGCTACCAATTCAGCGCCAGCGACGACCCGTGGCGCTGCTGGGAGTGCTGGTGGCAGCCAAGCGTGCCGCCGACCCCGCTCCTGAGCGGCAGCGGCACGACCAACGCCCAGGGCCAGCTGGTGATCGACCTGCCCGCCGATCTGCT
>JACCRK010000154.1 GCA_013813565.1 Herpetosiphonaceae bacterium | reverse complement strand
GTGCTGCTGGGACCGATCAGCGACCTGTTTGATCTGCGCCAGCGCTTCGAGGCCGGCACCTTCTTTCCCCCGTACGGCCTCGACCAGGCCCTGATCGCGCTGGGCTGGCCCAACACGGCCATGCAGAACTATGCGCCGTACTCAGCGGTGTTCCATCTGCGCCCCGACCAGCCGCCGCTGCTGTTGCTGCACAGCCGGGCTGATGAAATTGTGCCCACCACGCAGTCCGAGCGGCTGGCCGGCGAGCTAGAGCGGCTGGGAGTTCCGGTTGAGGCGCATTTTTTCGACGGCATGGCCCACTATCTCTACACCGACCGCCCCTCGGCGCAGCTCGATGAGCTGTACGGACTCACGCTGGATTTTCTGGCGCGGCGGCTGGGTTCTGGGGAGTAGGCTGGGGCCTAGGGCACGCCCAATCGCGCTCTGTGGAATGCAGCTACAGACGCGGAGCATGCACCACGAAGGCCGCGAAAAACCGGGGGCATTCCGCACTGGGTGCGTGATTCGGCCCTAGCGACGAGCCGCTAGCGACCCCCGAATCTCCAGCGCCTCCGCGTACACCTGCATCACCTGCGCCCCGACGCGGGTCCAGGAGTGGCGCTCGGCCCCGACACGGTTTCTGCTGCTGACGGCGCGACGCAGCGGCTGGCTGGCGATAAACGTGCTGAGCGCGCCGGCCAGTGCTCGCTCATCGCGCACCGGCACGGCAAAGTTTCCGGGATGCTGGGCCAGCACCTCGGCGTAGCCAGCGTTGGCGAAGCCGACAATCGGCAGGCCCGCCGCCATCGCTTCCACCAGCACGTAGCCGAAGCTCTCCTGGCCGGTCGCCGGGGCACAAAAGATATCGGCGCTAGCCATCACCTGGGGCAGCGCGGCGTTCTCCACAAAGCCCAGCCACTGCACCGAGCGCAGCCCGAGCTGGGCGGCCAGCGCCTGCAGCTGCTCGCGCTGCGGTCCATCGCCAGCGATTACCAGCCGGATCGCATCGCCGTAGGCCCGTTCGAGCGACGCGTAGGCCCGCAGCAGGTGCGCGACACCTTTGCGCTCCTCCAGGCGGCCGACCGTCATGATGGTGACCCGGTCATCGTTGTACTCGGCCAGGCGCGGCAGCTGGGCGGCGGCGGCATAGCGGCTGATATGAACGCCAACTCCAACCCGCTCGTAGCGGCCAGGAAACAGCACCTGGGCGGTCTCCTCGGCGGCCTGCGAGATGGCCATGCGCTTGTGGATGTGGCGAAACGAGGGCCGCTGCAGCCGCGCCGCCCAGCTGAGCAGGCGCAGCCGAATTGGGTCGTCGATCCGAATGTGAAATGAGCAGACGTGGGCCGCCTCGGAGACCGCCAGCAGGCGGCCGCTCAGGGTTGGCGAGAACGGCGTCTGCACGTGTAGGACATCGCAGGCCTCCTCGCGCAGGAGCCGACGTAGCGCCGCCGCCGACTTCAGCACCACCGGCAGCGAGGTGGTCGAGCCGCTGCCTTTGGCCGGGATCGAGATGCCCAGCTGGATCACGCGCTCCGGCAGCGGGGTGTTGAACTGCGTGCCGCCGGAGAACACCACGGCCTCGTGGCCGTTGCGCAGCAGGTAGCGATACATTCCGCGCACATATTCCTGCACCCCGCCTGGTCGGTGCATATGGTCATCGAGCAAAAAGCCAATTTTCATGTCGTATCCAAAATAGGTAAAAGAGCCACACAGAGTTTGGAGTCTGGCGGCTGCTTGGGTCCCCAAGCAGCTGTCAGACTCCAGAATGTTGAGCCCAGGTTGTGAACCCGCCCGTGTTGATGCTAGATCATGCCACCATCGGCCAGCTTGTAGCCAACCCCGCGCACGGTCAGAATGCGCCGCGGCTTGGAGGGCTGCTCCTCGATTTTCTCGCGCAGCCGTCGCACACACACATCGACCAGGTTGGTCTGTCCAACATACTCGTAGCCCCAGACCTCGCGGAACAGAACTTCGCGGTCGAAGACATTGCCGACGTTGGCGGCCAGAAAGTAGAGCAGCTCGAACTCCATCGGGGTGAGATTGATATCCTCGCCGTTCAGCAGCACCTTGTGGCGCGGCTCGTCGATCTCCAGATCGCCAATCCGCACGATCGGCGGGGCCTTGCGATGCTGGTAGCCCTCGACCCGGCGGATAATCGCCTCGACCCGCGCCAGCAGCTCGGCGGCGCGGAACGGCTTGGTGATATAGTCATCGGCGCCCAGCTCAAAGCCATGCACGACATCGTCGGTGCCATCGCGGGCGGTCACGATAATGATCGGCACATCGGAGCGCATGCGAATCCGCTCGGTGACGGTAAAGCCATCGACATATGGCATCATCACGTCCAGAATCAGCACGGTGAACTCGCCATCTTTGTAGATTTTAAGCGCCTCCAGGCCGTTGGCGACCGTGGTCAGCGCGTAGCGCGGGTCGCTCAGCGCCACCTCAACCAGCCGCAGAATCGCCGGGTCATCGTCGGCGACCAGGATTTTACGCGGATGCGATGTGTCGTCCTTACGTTCAGTCGTGCGGTTGAGCAGGCGCATAAGCAACTCCGTAACACAGGCGGAAGGTCGAAAGCGGCAGAATATTCCAGGATCCAACGCCGCTGTTGGATCCTAAGCCCTCTGGTTCCCGCAAAATCGTGGACTAGCTCGCTTTCGTGATCGGTTTCTTGGCGCTGCGTGGGCGGCCGGTGTTGCGGCGGATCAGGGTTGGCTGAACCCCGCTCAGCACGGTCTCGGCGGTGATGATACAGCGCACAACATCCTGCTCCGAGGGCAGATCGAACATCACCTCAAGCAAAATCTCCTCGACGGCGGTGCGCAGGCCACGGGCGCCGGTCTTGCCGGCCAGCGCGCGCTCAGCGATCGCCTCCATCGCCTCGGGCGTGATCTCAAGCTGAACGTGATCGAGCGAGAGCATTTTTTGATACTGCTTGATGATCGCATTGCGCGGCTCGGTCAGAATCCGCAGCATCGCATCTTTATCGAGCGGCGCCAGCGAGACCAGCACGGGCACGCGCCCGACAAACTCGGGGATAAAGCCGTAGTGCAGCAGATCGTCCGGGGTCACCTGGGCCAGCAGCTGCTTGGAGCGCTCCAGGCGCTCGGACTTGGCGGTGGTGCGGCCAAAGCCAATCGCGCCATCGTGGCCGATGCGCTTGCCGATAAAGTTTTCCAGCCCCTCGAAAGCCCCGCCGCAGATAAACAGCACATTGGTGGTATCGAAGGCGATAAATTCCTGCTGCGGGTGTTTGCGGCCGGGCATCGGCGGCACATTGACAATCCCGCCCTCCAGGATCTTGAGCAATGCCTGCTGAACGCCCTCGCCCGACACATCGCGGGTGATCGAGGGATTGTCGGCCTTGCGGGCAACCTTATCAATCTCGTCAATGTAGAGAATGCCCATCTGAGCGCGCTCGACATCGCCATCGGCGGCCTGGAGCAGGCGCAGCAGAATCGTTTCGACATCCTCGCCGACATAGCCCGCCTCGGTGAGCGCAGTCGCATCGGCAATCGCGAACGGCACATCCAGCACGCGGGCCAGGGTCTGGGCCAGCAGCGTTTTGCCGCAGCCGGTTGGCCCGACCAGCAGAATATTGCTTTTTTGCAGCTCGACCTCGTCGGGGCCATCGCTCATGGCTTGCAGGCGCTTATAGTGGTTGTAGACCGCCACCGCCAGCACTTTTTTGGCCCGCTCCTGCCCGATAACATACTCATCGAGGTGATCGCGGATGACCCGTGGCACCGGCAGCGTCAGCGGCAACATCGGCTCGGACGCAGCAGCTCGCTCCTCGTTCGCGATAATCGCGCTGAGTAATTCGATGCACTCATTACAAATAAATAATGCCCCCGGCCCGGAAACCAGACGATCAACCTCGTCCTGGTTACGCCCGCAAAACGAGCAGTAGTGGGTCGGCGGCATGAAGGCGGACTGCGCCATTGACGATGCTCCAGACGCAACATGGTGAGCGCAGGCACCAGCGCCCGCGCTCACCGCTATCGCTTTATTTATCGGTTTGGGTCGGATCCATTGTGGTCATGATTTCGTCGATAATCCCGTACTCTTTGGCCTGAGTCGGAGTCATAAACAGGTCGCGGTCGAAGTCGCGGGAAATGCGCTCCAGCGGCTGGCCGGTATCCTTGGCCAAGAGCTCGCGGATAATCGTCTGCAAGCGCAGCAGCTCGCGGATCTGAATCTCCACATCCGGGGCGTAGCCACGGGCGCCGCCGCCGGCCGGGTGCATATGGATGGTTGAGTTGGGCAGCGAGAAGCGCTTGCCTTTGGTTCCACCAGCCAGGATCGGCGTGGCCATGCTGCCAGCAAAGCCAAGGCACCAGGTTGAGATATCCGGCGTGACCATCTGCATCGTGTCGTAGATCGCCAGACCGGCGTTGACTTCGCCGCCAGGGCTGTTGATATACATATACATATCACGATCGGGATCTTCATGCTGTAGGAACAACAGCTGGGCCACAATCACATTGGCGATTTGCGATTCAATCGGCGTGCCAAGAATGATAATCCGCTCTTTCAACAAGCGCGAATAGATATCGTAAACTCGTTCGCCGCGACTGCTGGTCTCGACCACATAGGGCACCACCATTGAGGTCGATTTCGCTGCCACAATATCATTAGCGGGCGAGATCCATTCAAACCAAGACATTGTAAGCCTCCTAGCCAGAAAATGCCCCACAACGTGGGCGCATCACGCATTATGACTTAAAGTCTACCCGAAAAACCCGACCGGTGCTGACAGTGTTTTGGTGGACAAGGAATGTTAACACTGTTCCAGCAGTCATCTTCAATCGATCAACCCCGGTGGCGAGGTCAGGTTTATCGCTCGCCACCGGGTTCGCTGACTCTGTCAGGCTGGCTACTCGCTGACTGCCGTTTCGCTGGCATCTTCAGCGTCTGTGGCGGCGCTGTCGGCGGCCGGGCTTTCAAGCGCTGGGGCCTTGTCAGTGGCAATCGCCACCAGGCGGTCGCGCAGCTTGCGGTCGAGCACCGAGGCCGCCACGCTGGGCTTGAGATCGTCGGTCAGACGGCCGCGCACCATCTCGCGCTGGTCAGCCGGATAGTCGGTAATCAGGGTTTCGATCTCGGCATCGACTTCGGCTGGCTCGACGCTAAGCCCCTCGGTGCGGAGGATCGTCCGCAGTGCCAGCGATGAGTGCAGGCTTTCTTCGGCCGGAACAAACAGCTCATCAACCGCCTGATCGTGGGTTTTGTTGGTGATCTGCAGGTACTGTTCCATTGTAATGCCGTAGCGGGTCAGCTGGTTGACCTGATCGTGCAGCAGCTCGTGGGCGCGCTCACGAATCAGCGCATCGGGAATATCGTACTCGGTCTCGGCCACCACCTGCTTCACAAACTCATCGACCAGCGCCCGTGAGGCGTGGTCGCTGCTGTTGCGTTCAAGGCGCTTGCGCACATCGGCCTGCATGGCCTCCCAGTCGCCCTCGAAGTTCTCCAGCGACGGCAGCTCTTCCCAGTCGGGCAGGGTGCGGCCCTGAATCTCGTTGGCGGTGATCTTGAAGGTCACGGTTTTACCAGCAATCCGCGTATCGGAGTGATCTTCGGGCATCACGGCGTCGATCTCGCGGGTCTCGCCAACCTCAATGCCAATCAGGCCGGTGTAGAGCGCCGGGACCAGACGTGCTTCTTCCAGCACCAGCGTGGTTTCTTCGGCGGTGCTTTCCTCGTCGTCCTCGTCATCTTCGGCGTCATCTTCGGCGTCATCTTCGTCGTCTTCGTCGTCTTCCTCGTCGTCGTCCTCATCGTCGGCATCTTCGTCGGCTGATGTTAGCTCGGCGTCTTCGGCATCTTCCTCGTCTTCGGCATCTTCCTCGTCTTCGTCATCTTCCTCGTCTTCGTCCAGCTCGGCGACTGGCTTGCCATCGATCAACGTCTCCATGGTGACAGCAAGCTGGTCGCCTGGCTGAGCGGGGCGCTCGGTCTCGAGGGCCTCCAGCACCACGTGGCGGTCGCGCAGCTGATCGAGGGCCACCTGCACGACATCTTCGGTGATTTCCTCCTGCTCAAGCGGCAGGCGAATGGCGCGATAGTCGCCCAGGGTTACGGTTGGCTCAACGGGGACGAGAATACGAAAACGGAAGGGGTCAAGTTCAACTTTTTCCAGGCTGGCCTGCGCGATTGGCTCAATATTTTCCTGATCCAGCGCGGCTTTGAAGGAGGCATTAATAATTTCATCGGTGGCTTCTTCAACGATGATCTCTTTACCATAATAATTTTCAATGATAAACCGCGGTGCTTTCCCTTTGCGGAAGCCAGGAATAGTCACCTTGTTGGCAACCCGCTTGGCGGCCTTGTTCATCTCATTCTCAACCGTTTTAGCATCTGGCTCAATCTCGAGCGCAACGAGACTTTTGGGCAACCGTTCAGTTGTAACTTTCACAATATCTCCATTCGTGCCATGGCGGCGTCATTCAAACATGCAAAGATCGCCCCCTAGCGGCGATCCGATACGCCATTATACCAGAAACATATCCAGCAAAGCGCGTAATGATCGACCCAGACCGACCAGCGCCACCGATCGTCAGACGATTGGTGCCGGCTGATGGATTCCAATCGCCATGTCGGCTCAGGTGGCGACAGCCCGCTGCGCGGTGAACTGTTTATACATTGGCGAGACGCTGCGCAGCCGCTCGACGATTGGCGGCAGCAGCTCAAGGACGCGATCGATCTGGGCGACAGTGTTTTCACGACCAACGGTCAGGCGCAGGCTGCCGTGGGCGCGCTCGGGCGAGCTATCGAGCGCCATCAGAACGTGCGATGGATCGAGCGATCCGCTCGTGCAGGCCGAGCCGCTGGAGGCATAGATGCCCTGCTGATCGAGCAGCAGCAGCATGCTCTCGCCTTCGATGAACTCAAACGACAGATTGACATTGTTCGGTAGCCGCGCCGAGCGATGGCCGTTGAGCTGAACGTACGAGATCCGCTCGGCGATGCCATCGATCAGCCGATCGCGCAGCAGCGTGCAGTGGCGGCTGGCGAAATCCATCTGCTCGACCGCAATCCGCAGCGCCGTGGCCAGGCCGACAATCCCCGGCACATTCTCGGTGCCAGCGCGCAGCCGCCGCTCCTGCGAGCCGCCGTTGATCTGGGGCAGCAGCGGGACACCGCGCCGCATATACAGTGCGCCAACGCCCTTGGGTCCATAGAACTTGTGCGCGGTCAGCGAGAGCAGATCGACGTTGAGGGCCTTGACATCGACTGGCAGCGCCCCAACCATTTGCACCGCATCGGTGTGGAACAGCACATCGTGCTCGCGGCAGATCGCGCCGATCTCAGCGATCGGCTGGATCGTGCCGATCTCGTTGTTGGCGGCCATAATCGACACCAGCACGGTGGTCGAACGAAGGGCGGCCCGCAGATCGTCGAGGCTGATCAGCCCGGTCTCATCAACCGGCAGCACCGTGATCTCAAAGCCAAAGTGTTCGAGATACTCCACGGAGTGCAGCACGGCGTGGTGTTCGATCGCACTGGTGATGATGTGGTTGCCGCGGCCGGCCTCGCGCTGGGCAAAGGCCACCCCTTTGATCGCCAGATTGTCGGCCTCGGAGCCACCACTGGTGAAGATGATCTCTTTGCGCCTGGCCCCGATCAGCCCGGCCACGCTCTCGCGGGCATCGTCGAGCGCCTCCAGCGAGCTGCGGCCAAGTCGATAGATGCTCGATGAGTTGCCAAAGCGTTCGGAAAAATACGGCAGCATCGCCTCAACCACCCGTGGGTCGGTCGGGGTGGTGGCCGCGTGATCAAGATATATCATTTCGGGTGCCATAAGTCATTCTTCCCCAGGTTTGGATTAGGTTTCAATAGTCGTTTCGATTGTACCCCTGTGGCTAAGGAGCGTCAAGATAAGCGCGGC
>JACCRK010000195.1 GCA_013813565.1 Herpetosiphonaceae bacterium | reverse complement strand
AGGTACATCTTGGTGCGTATGGGCTTCAATACTCACTTTATGAAGCTGCTGGACAAGTTCGCGGAAAACAAGGGTTTTGGGTAATTTAACCCGTAAGGCTAACACGTTAATAAACAAGCCTACGGCCCCTTCCAACTCTGGGCGATTACGGCTGGCAGCTGGTGTGCCGATTAACATATCGCGCTGACCAGCATAGCTGGACAGCGTTAGTGCGAAACCTGCAAGAAGAACCACAAAGAGGGTTGTTGCCTCAGACGCTGCTAAGGCTCGAAGTTGCTCTGTTGTTTGCCTATCCAGGGTGAATGTGACGGTAGCGCCACTATAGCTAAGGTGTTTGGGGCGGATAAAATCAACTGGAAGACCGATAACTGCCGGTGCTCCTTGGAGGTGCCTCTGCCAGTATTCCATCGCAGCTGAAACGGATTCGCTTTGCATCCATCGGCGTTGCCAAATTGCGTAGTCAGCATACTGAATAACTGGCGTTGGATTCTCTACAGTCCTATCGTGCAAGTATGCGCGATAAAAATCGGCAAGTTCCTTTTGCAGTATGTCTAAGGATATCCCGTCACTAATAATATGATGCAGCGTGAGCAGCAGCACATGTTCGTGCTGGGTTATCGTGTAAAGTCTAACGCGCATCAGCGGTGCTACGCTTAGATCAAACGACGCATCAGCGTCACTATATAGTGCGGTTCTAACGCTTGCTCGAGCTATGTCTAATTCCGTATTCGCGCCCGATACATCAATCCATTGGAATGGTGAGGCAACGGCGATGTCGACCTGCTGACGGGGAACACCTTCATCATCATAAAACGTTGTCCGCAAAATTTCATGACGCTCCATCAGGGCGGAAATACTCCGTTCAAACGCCGACAAGTTTAATTCGCCAGTCATCGAATAGCTTCGTGACATGTTATAGACGGGCTGCTGCACAAGGTGGTCAATAAACCAAAGCCGCTCTTGGCCGAATGACAAGGGTGCGTATGAGGGCAAACGATGTAAGTGGGGAGAAGCTACGGCGGCGTCATCGACATCGAACGCGACTTCTCGCAGGTATTGAGGGCCAGGATATCCCAGCTGCTCAGCCATGGCCCATGTCTGTTCATACAGAGGATTGGTTGCAGGGGAGCTTTGCCACTTAATAGCAACGGCAGGGTCAATACTATAATACCGGGCAAATTTCACATCGCTAAGCGTACGACTGCCTGGATGGATACCATCTGTCATGCGACGGCCATTGTCAGCATATGGCTGGACCATCAAATCATTAAATGATATCCCTAAGAACTCGCTGATTTGGTGCATGGTTGCTAGCGGATTGGCAACAAGTTGTTCAAAACTGACGCGGTGTTGTCGCTCCGCGGCTATATGAGAAAGGAATTGAACGATGTTGTCATGGCTGATAAGCCAAATTAACTCGGCCTGCTCCGAAGGTGAAAGCGCTAATTGCTCATCACGGAATAGATGATGTTTCCCTTCAACGAAGGACCGAATCATACCCCGAGGGTGACGGGTTAAATGAATATACAGCGGCTCTTCAAAAATCTCCTCAGCCCGCTCAAGGATGGCGGGGTCGGTAGCGTAGCTGACCGTTTTATCGACGAGAAGATCTGTTCCAATTGCCTTTTGTAAATGTTCATACACAGCTGAGATAGACACATCGTTAGCTGCAAACTGATCGGTTATGGCTTGAGCTGTCGGTATATCGCACTGATGGGCCTGCATAATCGCCCGCACGAGACCTTCGGCAGCGTAGCTGCTACGTCCAACCAAGAGATTGGCGCGTTCATTGAATGTGTTAAAACGAAGCAGTTCTAACTCAGGTGGAGCAAAAATCCCTGAAGAACCGGCGAGCATAACGCGCAGCAGCGTCGAACCGGAACGAGGAGTGGATAAAATAAAAACGGCGCGCCGATTCTTATTCTGCATCTGTTTAGCCATCAGTCTCTCCTGAAATAATCTTGCGGGTAAGTAAAGCGCGCATTGCCCCAATTTTTTGTCGGTTGATCCCCGTGCCCTGCGTGTTATCTGGCGAAACCGTTGGTTCTTCTCCTGAGAGGCGGTGATAAGACTGTGGGTAGTGCTTCTGAAGATAGGCACAAAATTGTTTGACTGTCGGTGCATCAAACAGAGCTATGAGATAGAGAACTTCACCGATTCGGTGCTGGATCTTGTTGACGAGCTGGGCGCCCAGGAGTGAATTCCCGCCTAACTCAAAAAAGTTGTCATTGATTCCTATATTGGCAACACCTAAAACGGCTTCCCAAATCTCACTAACAACGCGTTCAGCGGCATTTTTTGGTACAACATAGGCTGATGTGAGATCTGGCCGCACTTGAAGCGGCGCGGGAAGGAGTGCGCGATCCACTTTGCCATTGCTGGTCAGCGGTAATCGTTCAATAAATACTATTTCATCAGGGCGCATATGTTCTGGTAATCGGTTTTTAGTAAGTGCCTCTAGTTGAGGTCTCAGATTTCGCCTTACGTGATACAGACGCTTGAAATGCATCGGATCATTAGCATGGCGCTCTGAATTATGGTGAATATGTTCGACTGGAAAATCAGCCGGTTGGTCACTGAATTCCTGATCTTTCCGTACGATTGCAACATCGTACGCACCGGTACGATCAGTCCTTGCCCAGCTCAATTGAATTTGGTAATCCCTAGCGAGATCTGACGTCCACCATTCTTCTGGATTGATGCTTTTTGCTATAGGATGCTGCATTTGGTATGTTGCAAAATCCAGGAGAGAATGTGTATTAAGCCAGTTTGAGGCGAGTATGTCGCTTGCGATTCGTCCATTTGGCACATTTGCAACCCCAAACGTCCTTGGTTTATCACAAAGGATTTGCTGGATGAGGGTTTCGAATTCAACCGCGTCCTTATGCCAGTCCACCCACGTGTTCACAGGCGTCGGCGTCCAGGAATGTTCGATCCATAGCACCACGTCATAGCGAAACTTGTTTACTTCATTCGCATAAACGCCTCTTTTAGGCGTGATCGAGACATGGCTAACCCGTGGGTGAAGCCCAGCGAAAGCGGTGAAGAAGCTGGGGTCAACAAGCAGTTCATTTTCTTGCTGTTTCAAAGTCTGAACCTGTGCGCGTAATAGTTTGCCTGATGTTTCAGGACCCACTTTATACTGGGCAACAGAAGTGGCGTACATATCTAACAGCGAAAAACTTCGCACGTCGCCTACAAACAGCGTGCCTCCAGGAGAAACCTTATCAATAGCCTGATCAATGACTGTTTGTAAGTATTCAGAGGAAGGGAAATACTGCACAACCGAATTGAGCACAACTAAATCAAACAATTGACGCGGTAAACGGCTCGTTTCATCGGCGTTTTGATGAAAGAACTGAATGTTCGCAAGGCTCAATCGAGCCGCCTGGTGTTGGAGCTGGCGCAACGTCATCGCAGAGGCATCGGTTGCCACATAGTTTTTGCACAGAGAAGCTATTCGCAGTGTCAGCAACCCTGCGCCACACCCTATCTCTAAGACTGAGCTATGCGGAAGTATTGAAATCCGTTCGATCGTGCGCTCAATTATTTCCCGCATCTCTTCGGCAGGAATTGGGGCGTCAGTGTAGCTGCTATTCCAACCCTTTATGTTAAAGGTGTTATCTATAATTTCGCAGTGTAAATCATCGTGAACTGTCCGCCATTCATCAACATGCTCTGCAATGAGAACAGCATCGCTTGGAACGAACGAGTTGTTGCGTTCCGGCACGACGTAAGCAATCAGCCGTTGATGCTGGGGATTCGCCTGATATAAAAGCGCAACTGTGGCATTTACATCAGGGTGCGTTGAGATTACCTTTTCGATCTCGCCTAATTCCACGCGCATTCCGCGAATCTTAACCTGATGATCGACTCGGCCAATAAAAACCATCGAGTCATCTGGCAATAAACGCACAGAATCGCCAGTTTTATATACTCTTGCGGATAGACCAAAGGGATCTGGAATAAATCGTTCTGCGGTTAAGTCAGGTCGCCCATAATACCCTCTGGAAACCCCACTGCCACCGATATAAAGGGCTCCCTCGGCTCCGAAATCAACCTTATTGCCCAGGGGGTCAAGGACATACGTTGTTACATGAGGAAGGGGCCGGCCTATACATCCGGCGTTTTTATGCGCTTCAATCTTGCATACCGCTGCATCAACAGTACACTCAGTAGGCCCGTATACATTGTATGAGCTTACGGAGTGCTGCTCAGATAGAACCTTCCACAACACCTCGTCAATAAATTCGCCGCCTACGAGCAGTAGCGATAACGGAGTTTGCTGGAACATACCAGCCTCAATCAGCAGACGCAGCTGTGAAGGAGTGCAATCAAGCACGTCAAGTTGCCATTTTCGGGTAAATGCCAGGAGTCTATTGCTGTCGCGCCGCGATTGCTCGCTAAATATATACAGCGTATGACCGCTTAGCAGTTGAATAATCTGCTTGACCGAAGAGTCGAAAGAAAAGGCAGCATTTACACCTATACGTAAATGCCGCCCTGTTGGTAATTGTGGGTCTGTATATACGCTCTCACAGAGACCTATGTATAGATCAAGCACAGAGCGATGGGTTACCATGACCCCTTTCGGTTGCCCTGTTGAGCCGGATGTGTACATAACATACGCAAGATTATCTGGTTGCGAATATTCGGGAACTATTGGGCTGAATACCGGTGATGGATCACCGGCAATGCTCACCACCATGCGGTCTCGTAATATTGCTGACTGGGCAAATCGAGGCTCTACAAGCACAATTTTGACGGATGCGTCGTCCAGAACAAAGCGAATGCGGTCTTCAGGCGTAGCAGGATCTAGCACAACATATGCCGCTCCTGCAAAGATTACACCTAGTATTCCAACAATCGCATTAATCGTTCTATCGGCATAAAGCCCAACAACATCATCTGGTCTGACGTCTTTTTCGCGGAGAAGTTGCGCCAAATAGCATGAACGACTATAGAGTTCGCTAAAATTAATCTGCTCCAACTCATCAACAACAGCCGGAGATTCTGGCATCTCGAGCATTCTAATTCGAAATACCTCGCCTAACGTGTTCAATGAATGCACTTTACGCAGTCCTAACTTATGTATTAGAAGGGGCTAAAGGAAATGTGCCCTTAAATCCAAGCGAGGATGAGACAAACCATAAACCCTCGAAGAAGGGGTTTACCTGATAATGGCACACGATATTACTTCGTTCCATACGCGGATCATCTTTAGCGCCGCGATGAGGAATGTGGCTAAAGAACAGGATACAGTCCCCTGCTTGTGGATAAATTGTTACGTGCTCCTGCTCTTCACACCAACGGGTAAAATCATTTGCTCGCGAGCCACGAAAGGTCGATCGATCAAGAGAGGGCGGCTCTTGTAAATGGCCACCTTTGACAAACCTTAGATAACCAGTTTCTGGGCTGTGATCGTGCAAATAAAACGTTGTTTGGATTGCAGTACCACGGACAGTATACCGACGCTTCGGCTGTTGCCAGTAGCCGTAAAAATCCATATGCCACTGTTGGGTATAAGGACCAGGGTAGATATGTCCACGAAAACTACGGAGCTGAAGTTGTGCCCCAGCAAGCATCTCGAGATATGGGGAAACCGATGCATGGGCAACCAGAGGGCGAAAAGTTTGAGGATCTTTATCGAGTAAGCTGTCAAACCAAAGAGAACCAACCTCACTAACAGCACCCTGCCATCCCTGACGGCGAGCATTATTAAGGCCTTCGATGCTTTGTTGAACTTCCTCGGGAGAAAGGGCACCAGAGATTACCAGAAAACCGTCACGTTCAAGTTGGTCTAACTTTGCAGCCACATCATCGTGGTTCACGTCCGTTACGTTGGAAACTTCCAGCGAAGACTCACTCATATATCCTCCCTTAACCTGCTTCTTCGAATCTTAACACGATAGTGTATCGTTAGTTCTGTAATTTGGTGGGGTGTCGGCCCCTTCCATGCGCATGAGCGGGAGGTTATGGAGTATCCTTGGAGTTGCAACACACAAGGAGATATACCATGACCACCCAGCACGATTGTACACTATCTGCCACACTTTTGGAACAGATCGCCATCCATGGTCCAGGGCAATCGCATCTAAATCGTTGCAGTCCTGGGGATCTTCCGGCATGATGGATTCCTACCAGTGTCTGTCTTGGAGGATTCGATGCCCCTGCTGCGTGATTTCGCCATTGGATCATACTTTGCCACCGTCGATGACCCTCGCACGGAGCGCACCCGCGACCATGCCTTGCTCGATATCATCGTGATTGCCCTCGCGGCGATCATCTGTGGGGCCGATAGCTGGGTCGCCGTCGCTGAATTTGGCCGTTTCAAACAGGCGTGGCTCCGCACGTTTCTCGATCTGCCCAACGGCATTCCGTCCCACGACACGTTTGGTCGGGTCTTTGCCCGGATTGACCCGGTCCAATTTCAGCACAGCTTCGTGACCTGGGTGCAGGCCATCCAGCAGGTTCACGGCGACGTGATTGCGATTGATGGTAAAACCCATCGCCGCTCCCACGATCACGCCCATGCGAAAGCCGCCTTACATCTGGTGAGGCACCCAAAGGGTACCCGGGGCCAATGACAACCGCCTGGTCCTTGGCCAGGTCGCGGTGGACACGAAATCCAATGAAATCACCGCCATTCCCCTGCTTTTGGATCTGCTCGATCTGCGCGATTGTACGGTGACGATCGATACCATGGGCTGTCAAACCTCGATTGCGACGCAGATTGTGGAACGCGGTGGTGACTATCGCCCGGCTCAAAGGCAACCAGCCACAGATGCACGCGGATGTGGTCGCCCGGTTTGCCGACGCCCGATCAGCGCTCCAACCCGCCTATGGCATGCGCCACGCCACGACCATCGACACGGGCCACGGCCGGATAGAACAGCGGCAGGCGTTGGTGATCAGTGACCCAAGCGTGATCGCCTATCTCAACGATCAGGATCGCTGGACGGGCTTACGGAGTGTGGTGGTCATTGAAAGCGAACGGACCCTGAACTGTCATCGCCAATACGAATTATCCTCTGAATGCCAAGAGCATTTTTGGGCACCCATGCGTTGTTCAAATACCGACATATGGCTAGATTACGCAGCATTCACGTCTCGGGGTTCATCGATTTAGGGCATTGCAATGGGAAATAACGCGATGCACGAATCGGCCCGTGAGAGAAGACGTGAGGCTGAAGCGTTTAAATTAATTGGCAATCAGCGGACCGTTTCTATCAGCGAAAACAGGACAAATGCGTTGGCGCTGACAGAACGACGTTACCACAACCGAACAACGGTATTATCTCTCCAGTCAGGTGCTCGATCCCGTAACCGCGAATCAGCACGTTCGCGCCCATTGGGGCATTGAAAATCGGGTCCATTGGGTCTTGGATGTGACCTTTGAGGAAGATGCAAGCCGGATTCGCACCGACCACGCGCCGCAGAATATGGCGGT
>JACCRK010000165.1 GCA_013813565.1 Herpetosiphonaceae bacterium | reverse complement strand
GCTGGTTGGTGTATCGGTTGGCGTGCTGGTTGGCGTGCTGGTTGGCGTGCTGGTTGGGGACGCAATACAACCGGTGAGGGTCACATCATCGATGTTCCACTCGTTGAAGGCAAACGAATACGTCCCCATCCGATAGCGGAAGGAGACCGACTGTCCGGCCAGGCTGCTGACGTCCAGGATGGTCTGATTGAAGACACCACCAGTCGTCATCGTAAACGCGGGCCGTGGGCCGAGCGGATTACCGCTGTCCAGAGTCTGATTGTAGCCGTTCTGGGTGATCATGCTCCCGGCATCAACAAAGACCACCCCATCGATGCTCTATTCAACCACGCCGCCATTTTCGTAGCGCGGGGCGCCGCCATCAGAGCCATCGTAGTACGCGAAGTCATAGCGATGAAAGAAGCTCAGGATCACATCGCTTGAGCCGGGCGGAATGGCAATCGGCGTAGCCAGGCTCAACACCTGATCGCTATCAACCTCGGTGGAACTGCCAAACCAGGCGTAGGAGGGACTGTAAAAGTAGTCGTTCCCCAGCTCCCAGGTGGTCATACCAACCAGGGCGCTGGTCGTCCAGCCGGCGGTGCCATTCTCCATATCGTCGCTAAACAGCGTCTGAATGCTGCTCCCAGGCAGACAGGTCACTGGCGTGGCGGTCGGCATCATGGTTGGGGTGGGATAGGGGTCGGGCGAAGCATAGACCTCGTCGTAGCCAAGATCGAAGCCAGCGTTGAGCGGGCGCGGATCGCCGTCCACATCGCTGTAAATACCAGCCTCAATCCCGGCATCGCGGGCCGGTGACGTCTCCAGAATATGGAAGTTATCGCTGAACCAGTCGACAAACTGCGGATCGGCAGCGACATCGTTGGTGCCGGGAGTGACATTATTGTAGGGAAAGAAATAGCCCCAGAGCAGATTGTTGCTGGATTGTATGGTGGCGCCGCTGAACGCCCGCAGTGCTGAGTCACCATTGCCCGGCGCATCGTGGGCGATCAGGTTGTTGGTCAGGTCGATCGAGGCGCCAGCTTCGGCGTGGACGCCAGCGGTGCCAACCTCGGTGCTATTGCCCACTCCCTGGGCGATTCTGGCGATCGTCGTGTGGAGCACGCTCAGCGGGAGCGCGCCTGCGCCACTGGCACAGATGCCATAGCGACCACCAATCCCCGAGGCGTTGGTGCTGGATGTGATGTCGTAGATCAGATTATTGCTCAGCGTATAGCCAGACTCACGCGAGCCAATCCCAACGCCAGCGCCGGAGATTCGCCCGTAGCCGCCATTCTGGCCGCCGCAGAGCCCGCCGCCTGGAAAGTTGTTGGTGTCTGGGGTCGGGACGCCGCCAAAGCCGCCGCTGCCGCCCCCAAACGGTAGCGCGGCATCGCCGCCGGCACCGCCGCCATCGCTGCCGGCAGTGGCCGGGACCCCGGCAAGGTTGGCATAGCCGCCGCCGCCGCCGCCGCCAACACCGCCGCTGCCACTGGTGTTATCGCCCCCGGCACCGCCGTCGCCATAGCCGCCGCCGCCGCCGCCGCCGGCATACAGGCTGCCACTACCGCCGCCGCCGCCACCGGGGCCACCGCTGCCGGGGCCGTGCGAGTAGGTTGCGCCTGGGCCAGCCGCGCCGCCGCTAATATTGGCGGTGGTATTCCGGTTTAGAACGAGATCAAGGGTGCTCTGGTGAATGTAGATGCCGGCAGCGCCGCCGCCGGCGCCACCGTGGCTATCGGGGCCGGCGCCACCGCTGCCGCCGCCCACCCCACTGATCAGCGTATTCTGCACGCTGGCTGACTCTGCCACCCGCAGCAGGAAAATCCCGCTGGCGGCCCCACCGCCGCCGCCGCCGGTGCTGCTGGAGCCGCCAGCGCCACCCCTGCCACCAGCGATATTCCAGATCTGAACATCGGTAATCTGCGGCGCCGCCCCAGCTTCGACGAAAATTCCAATCGCCGCGCCGCCGCCGCCGCCGCCCTGGCTAGGGCCGCCGTTGCCGCCGGGGCCACCGCTGATTGAATCGATCACGGTGTCGCTGATAGTGCTGCTGTTCGGGGCCACAAGATGCAGACCGTAGGCGGCCGCGCCACCGGCCATGCGCGATCCACTGGCGCCACAGATCGTGCGGATCAGGCTGTTGGTGATGCTCGGCGAGGCCCCATCGATACGGACACCAGACCTGGCCGCCTCGATCGTGGTATAGTCAAGCGTGCCGGCGCTGCCTGGCTCAAAGACCAGGCCGGCCCAGCCCCCACATTCTGCGGCGCCTGAAGCGCTGGTGAACACAATCGGCTGCTTTCTACTCCCCAGACTGCTCAGCCGGGCGCCGCCCGCCACAGTGAAAGCGAAGCCAGACTGAATCCGAATCGTCACCCCTGGCTCAATCGTCAGCGCGCCGGTAACCAGCACATCGTCAGTAATCAGATAGATACTATCATTCGTCCAGGTCTGGGTGCCGATAGTGCCATTGATCGAGATAATGGCGGCGGCGGCCGAGCGGGCTGGAAAAACAACCCAGATCAAGCTGGCAATCAAGGCTGCCACCCCAACAATACTCAGCGCCCGTGTGGTGATTGAAGATACAGATCGATGCATGAGGCAAACCTTTCTAAAGTCAGGGCATTAAGCCGAAGCTGGCAACGCCGGGGAAAAGCGAGCACAATGAAATGAGTGGGCCTGGTGAGATACCCGCAGTATAGCAGAACAGCCTGGATCGAAGCGAGATCGCGCATCTGTGCAACCGGGCGCCATTAGTACTTATCTGGCTCAGCCGGGTTCTACCTATCAGGGGTGATCAGCAGGGGATATCCAGCCAAAGCGGAGTGGCAATGGCGGCGTCCGGCTCTGAGAGAATGGGGTGACGGCAGTGGTGAGCCGCAGCAGATGTTGCCGGAAATTAAACAACGGGATGAGCGCACTGGAATACGCTCATCCCAAATCCCGAACCGCGACCTCTAGCCGCAGCTCCACGTCCCATCAACCAGCCGCCAGATCTGGAGCGGGTTGGCGTCCTGCAGCTCGGCGGGTAGCCGCTGCGGGCGCACATTGTCGTAGCACTGCAGCGCGGCAAAGCGGGTGATCGCCGCCGGAAAGCCCACGGCGGTCCAGCCGGGGTGGCCGGTCGCCGGATAGGGCCCGCCGTGGTTCATCGCCGCTGTGACGGCCACCCCGGTCGGCATTTTGTCGTTGAGCAGGCGGCCAACCTTGGGCCGCAGCGCCGCCGCCACCTGGGCATAGGCCGCGTCGTCGCCATCCCCCGAGTGGCTGTAGATCGACCCGGTCAGGTTGCCCTCCAGGGTGGCGATGATCGCCAGCAGCTCATCCAGGCTCTCGGCGGTGACGACCAGGCTGCTGGCACCGAACGCCTCGGTCTGAAGCGCGGCTGGGCTGGCGAGAAACTGCGCCCCGGAGACCTGTAGGAGGGTGTTGGCAACGCGAAAGCCGTCATCGACCACCTCGCCGCCAGTCACCACGGTCGCGCCGTGCTCGCGCAGGGTCTGGAGCGATGCCTGCAAGCCCTCCAGCACGCCCTCGTTGAGCAGAACGTGGGTTGGGCTAACACCGAACCGGAAGCTGGCGTGGGCGATAAACTCCTTGGACCGGGCGGAGGGCGCCAGCAGCACCAGGCCCGGATTGGTGCAAAACTGGCCGCCACCCAGCGTACACGAGGCGGCAAACTCCGTGGCCAGATCACCGGGCCGCTCATCCAGCGCCCCGGCCAGCAGCACCACCGGGTTGACGCTCGACAGCTCCAGATAGATCGGCTTGCCCGCCGCGTCCGCCGCCGCCTTGAGCGCCAGGCCGCCGCGCCGCGATCCCGTGAAGGCCGCCGCGCCGATCGCCGGGTGCGCCACCAGCTCCAGGCCAAGCTCCGGCGGCAGGTGATAGAGCATCTGCACGGTGGCGGCCGGCAGCCCCGCCTCCCCCAGTGCCTGTAGGGCCAGCTCGGCCAGCCGCTGCGAGGTGGCCGGCTGGCTCGGGTGGGCCTTGGCGATCACCGGGTTGCGCGCGGCAATCGCCGAGGCAAAGTCGCCGCCGGCCACCGCGTTGTAGGCAAACGGGAAGTTGTTCGGGCCAAACACCACCACCGGGGCGCTGAGCGGCGCCAGCAGCGAACGGATGTTGAGCTTGCGGTCGATGGTCGGCCGGGTCCACGAGCAGTCGCGCACCGCCTGGGCCGCCTGGCGCAGCTGGTCGATTGTGCGCGGCAGCTCGGTGCTGTTCAGCCGTGGCTCGACCGCCAGCCCGGTCTCGGCGTGGGCCAGCGCGGCCAGCTCGCCCCGGTTGGCATCGATCAGCGAGGCGTAGGCCTCCAGAAAATTGGCGATCGTTCCCGGCGCCGCGGCCGCCAGCTCCGGGGCCACCGCCGCGCCAGCCGCGATCGCCGCCAGCAGATCCGCCCGGCCCGAGACCGGAAAGCGGGCCTCCAGCGGCTGGCGAGTGCGCGGGTTGATCGCGGTGAACTGATCGACAGCCTCGGCCTGGCGCCACGCGCCAGCGACCAGAATTGGTTGTAGTTGCGACATTTGAGTACCTTTCGTTAGACTAGGGTCGATTCTCCAGGGCGTGCTGGATAATCGCCAGCGCATCGTCACGCTCGGCGCCGGCCAGCTCCAGGCGCGGCGCCCGCACGCTGGCGCTGCCCATCCCGACCAGCTCCTGGGTCAGCTTGATCAGCTGGACGAACTTTGGCACGACATCAAGGCGCAGCAGCGGCAGGAACCAGGCGTACAGCGCCTCCAGCCGTACCCGGTCGCCGTGGCCGTCGCGCACCGCCAGGGCCAGATTGAACACCTCGACCGACTCGGCCGGAAACGCATTGACCAGCCCGGCGATCCAGCCGGTAGCGCCGGCCATAATCCCCTCGACAATCGCGTCGTCGACGCCGACCAGAATCTGCAGGCGGTCGCCGAGCAGCGCCTTGATCGCGGTGACCCGGCGGACGTCGGCGCTCGACTCTTTGACCGCGACCAGGTTGGCGTGCGCGTGGCACAGCTCGACGATCTGCTCGGGCAGGAAGTCGGTCTTGTAGGCCAGCGGGTTGTTGTACAGCATCACCGGCAGGTCGGTGGCGGCGATCACGGCGCTCATATGGGCCTTCATCTCGCGCCAGTCGGTTGAGTAGATGTAGGGCGGCAACACCATCAGGCCACGGCAGCCAAGCTCGGCGGCGGTCTGGGCCAGCCGCACGGCCTCGGCGGTCGAGAGCGCGGCGATGCCGGGGATGATCGGGGCGCGGTCGCCGGCGGCGGCCACGGCGGTCCTCAGCAGCGCGGTTTTCTCCTCGAAGGTCAGGGTCGCGCCCTCGCCCAGCGAGCCAAGCGGCACGATCCCGATGCAGCCGGCGTCGAGCATCCAGCGGCAGTGCTCGGCAAAAAAGGCGTGGTCGACGCTGCCGTCGGGGTTGAATCGGGTGGTGATGGCCGGGATAACGCCGTTCCAGTTGACAGTCATAGTCATATTCTCCTGTTTATTTTAGCTTCAAAATGATGTTTCGTCCGCATTTATTGCAGCGCCGGGCCAATTTTTTGGGTTTCATTAGAATTGTGGGTACTTTATGATGTTTCTTCCACATCCAATTC
>JACCRK010000141.1 GCA_013813565.1 Herpetosiphonaceae bacterium | reverse complement strand
CGAGGTGCGGCTGGATGTGCTGCAGTACCGCGGCGCACGGGTGCCGCAGACCCACGGCCGGCAGCGGGTGTTCCCGAAGGAGTGTGAGCAGCTTGGCAGCTGGCTATTCAGCGGCCTACATCCACAGCGCGGCAAATGCGTGCCGTTTACCGTAACCTTTGCCATCGACGCCGACGGGATCCTGCATCTGTACGCCAACGAGACCGGCCAGAGCCACTCGCTGGAAGTTCGCATGGACACCACAATCTGAGCGTGCAGCTTGATCCCAGATCTGGCCTAAACATGGTATTCACTGAAAGGAACCGCTATGACACCGCCAACCATCACCGTTGTGATCGCCCAATGTCTGCAGCGATCGTTTATCAGCCCGCTGGCCGGACCCGACCCGCGCCTCAAGCCCTGCCATCTGCACGCCGGCTACGCCAACACCGTGCGGCTGCTCGGCGGCGGTCCGCAGAATCTGCCCAACGTGCTGGAGGACTTTCTCTGGCACGCCCACGGCGGCGCCGATGGCCAGCACCCCGGCGCCGAGTCGGTCCACGTGATCTATGTCGATGACGAGCATATTGATGATGGCAGCGAGCTGACCACCCAGCACTTCAGCCAGTTTGGGCGCCACTGTGTCCCCGGCGAGGTCGATGAGCGCGGTCTGGAGGGCTATCTGGGGACCGGTCGCACCGCCGAGTGGCGCGGGCTGCGCAATGGCCGCACCCACGTCGTGCGCACGCCAGGGCTTAACGACAATATGTACGGTAGCGGCTTCATCCCAGTGCTGACCTCGATCTGCCAGGAGGCCGAGGAAGTCTACGGGGTGCGTCCGGAGGATATCCAGATCGTCAACATTGGGGGCTGGAGCATCATCAAGGAGCTGTTCTGTGGCGTGTGGGAGCTGATGCACCACGGCATCCCCGACTACCGCGACCTGAACAATCGCGAGGCCACGATTCGCTTTCACACCGTCGCGCTGAGCGATGCCTTAAGCTACAGCGTCCAGCGCGAGCACCACAATATTGCGCTCGATATCACCACGATGATCGGCGGCACGGTGCTGCGCTCCTACCAGGACGCACTGGCCTTCTGCCGTCTGTAGCGCCACTTTGGGCAGGGGTTTTGTGATGAGCTATTTCAACGCTGCGCTTGGCGATCGTCCGCCGCCACCCGATCCAGCGCCGTCCGATTCAGCGCCACCTGCGCCGCCACCTGCGACCACCCCGACGTGTCCGCTGTGCCAGGGCGAGCTGCTGGAGGATGCGCGGCTATGGCACTGTGTCGGGCGCTGCGGCACCCGCTGGCTGCGCGCCGACACGGGCCAGCTGGTCGATCTGGCGGCGCTGCCGTTTGGCATCTGCGGGTGCTGCCCGGCGGCCCAGGCGCTGGTGCGCAGCGATGTTGGCTCGGCGGTCTGCCCGGCAACTGGCTCGGTGCACCTGCTGCTGGCCGATGGCACGGCGGTGGTGGCGGAGCAGCTGGCCGCCGGAAGATGCCTGTGCTGCGTCCCGGCCCAGCCACTGCTGCGCATCAGCACAGGCGTGATCTGCCCGGCCCATCCGGCCGCTCCCTACGAGTGGAATGGCGGCGCGTGGCAGGTGGTGGCACCGAGCAAAAACTCGACGACGGTGCTGGCCGCCATCGATGCCGCGCTCCAGGCCAACGCCGCCAAGCTCACCATGTACGGCCTGTTTGATCTTGATTGACTGCCGCAGGGCAGCTTTGGTTGTTGATTATCCCTTTATTTAGCTGGAGGAACTCACAATGGCTGGATCATCTTTAGTGCTGGTGTCCCCGACATGTACGTGTTGCGCGCAGCCGACCAACTTGCTGCCGCGCGACGATCTGCCCGGCGGCCTGGCGGTCTGCGGGCAAACTGGCCAGCTGTATCGACCAGAGGCCGAGCGCTATATTCCCACCACCCTGCCCGCGCTCACGCCGACCAGCCCCGCCACTAGTGTCACCATCGATCTGAGCCGGGCTGGGTATGCATAAAGTTTAGGAGTTAGAGGTTGGGGTTTAGGGCATTACAATGCGGTGAATCCCAGCCGCCAAGCCTGCTGGATGTGCGCCGGTCGCAGCTACAAGCGTCAGGCTGCGACCGGCGCATTGGGTGGAGTCTAGCCGCTGGCTGCTAGCTGCTAGCTACTAGGTTCAGTGGAGTGGCATCAACGGAGGGAAATTGCATGACAACCTATATTCAGCGCAGCGGCGACCACGCCTGGGTGGTCGATTCGGCGGCGGCGGGGCAGGCGGCCGCGTGGGCGGGCCGCAATCCTGCGGCTCTGGAGGCTGAGCTGGCCGGGATGGCCAGCTACTTTCCTCACTGGCAGCTGGTCGGGGCCAGCGGCGGCCAGATCGTGCGCTGCCCGAGCTGTCGCGCCTGGGCGGTGCCGAGCGCTGGCGCCATCCGCTGTCTGGCCTGCCAGGAGGAGCTGGCCGCCAGTGGGCTGGCCTGGGTTGGGGAGATCCCGGTGCTGGCCCGGCCGGAGGCGCGCGTTGCCAAGCGCCAGCTGGCGCTGCGTGAGGCCGGATTTGGCGAGGTTACAGTTGAGGGGCTGACCTACCTGCTGGTGCCGCTGTCGGTGAGGTATCCAAGCGAGTGGCCCAACCTGGAGCCGACGGTGCGTTATGCCGGCCGCTGGCTGGATGCGCTGGGCCTGCCACGTTCCAGCGTCGCCCACCACCTGATCGAAGATGGCCGAGCCTGCATCTTTGGCTGGGGCCAGTGGTCGGCGCTGACGGTCGCCGACGTGCTGCAGCAGCGCATGGTCAACCACATCGCCAGCCTGTTCAAAGTTGTCGCGGGCCAGACGCCACGCGACGCCTTTATCGGGCGGATTCATTGAGCAATCAAACAGATGGCGATCGAGCATAAACACTGCCCGATCGCCATCGCCGCGCCGCCTGCGTGTATGTTGAAACACTTTTTTGGAGGAGAACGATTTTAGCGCACTAGAGAGCGCTAACCTCTAATCCCTAACCCCCTAAACCACAACCTCTAGCCCTTAACCCTTAGCCCTCAGCGTTCGCCGGCAGCACCACGCCGCGACACTCGCCGAAGCCGATGCGGGCGGCGCCCTCGGCGCTACACGAGCCGCGCAGAATCAGCTCGTCGCCATCCTGCAAGAATGTGCGGATCTCGCCGTTTGGCAGGGTGATTGGCTCGCTGCCACGCCAGGTCAGCTCCAGCAGACAGCCGCGCGAGTCCTTGGTATTGCCCGAGACGGTGCCGCTGGCCAGGAGATCGCCGGGGCGCAGATTGCAGCCGTTGCTGGTGTGGTGGGTCAGCAGCTGGGCGATGGTCCAGTACATATCGCGGAAGTTGCCCTGGGTCAGGCGGACCGACTCGTGCAGCTGGTCGCGCATCTGCTGGGTGCGTAGCCAGACCTCCAGCTGGAGATCGATGCCGCCGCTGGACTGATTTTCGCTCGTGCTAAGGTACGGCAGCGGCGCCGGATCGCCCGCTGGCCGCGTGAAGGCGGCGCAGCGATAGGGCGCCAGCGCCTCCAGCGTCACCACCCACGGCGCGATGCTGGTGGCAAAGCTTTTGGCCAGAAACGGCCCGAGCGGCTGATATTCCCAGGTCTGTAGATCGCGCGCTGACCAGTCGTTGACGAGACATAATCCGAAGATATGCTGCTCAGCCTCGGCGAGCGCGATCGGCTGGCCCAGCTGATTGCCGGGGCCAACCACCAAGCCCACCTCAAGCTCATAGTCCAGCAGTTTGCTCGGCCCAAACACCGGCGTGGCGCTATCGGCGGGCTTGGTCTGGCCGCGTGGACGGCGCACTGGCGTGCCGCTCAGCACAATCGAGGAGGCCCGTCCGTGGTAGCCGATCGGCACATATTTGTAGTTGGGCAGCAGCGGATTGTCGGGGCGCAGCATCGTGCCAACATTGGTGGCGTGATAGAGCGCGGCGTAAAAATCGGTGTAGTCGCCAATCTGCATGGGCAGCAGCAGCTCGGCCTCGACCATCGGCACCAGAATATGCTCGGCGATGCTCGGATCGTTGCGGTACACCACGCTGTCGTCCCGCAGGAGCCGGCTCAGCTGCAGGCGCAGCTCCGACCAGGCCGCCGGGCCAAGCGCCAGCAGGTCGTTCAGCGACTCCTCGTCACATGTGGCCGCCGCTCTGGCCGCCAGGTCGTCGAAGAGATTGGCGTGCAGGCAGGCGGTCAGATCGACGATCTGGTCGCCGATGGCGACGCCGACACAGGCGCCATCATCGCTGCCACGGCGCTTGAACACCCCGAATGGCAGGTTCTGAATCGGGAAATCGGTCTCCGGGGCGTGCGCCGACTCGACCCAGCAGCGAAGATGTGGGTCGTGGGTTTCGTTGAGATTGGGCATAGGATCTCCTCAAATACGGTGATGTCCCAAAGCCGCTTTCATAGCAGGCTGAGCGTCTGCAAATCCTCGATTGGCTCGATGAACGAGCACGAGCCAAAGGCAATCGCGCTGTGGGCGCGGGCCTGCTCCAGCGTGGCGCTCTCGATCAGCAGATCGCGCCAGCGCACCCCCGCCGCCGACCACTCCAGGCTGTGCGGATTGCTCTCGACCAGCAGCGCCGCCGCCTGGGCCTCAGTGGCTCCGGCCAGCAGCGCCGCCGCAGTCAGAAAGACGTTTACAAAGCCAAACATTGGCGCGGCGGCGCTATCGGGGGCGTAGGTCAGGCGGTAGGCCGCGCGGAGCGGGTGATGCAGCCCCGCCGTGGCCTTGAAGGGGACGCCGGCCGCGAAACAGGTGCGCATAAAGCGCAGCAGCTCGGCGGGCGTCGGGAAGAGATCGGGAGTGATGCCGCCGGTGCGGACTTTGGCGCGAGCGCCGGTTGCCGCCAGCGTGGTCACCAGATCCGGCAGATCGCCGGCCAGCGGCAGCTCGAAGTAGGGCGTCACGCCCGGCGGAAGGTGCTCCAGCGCCATGTGGATGGCGGCCGGGGTGCTGGCCTTCAGCTCAGCGGTATCGATTCGAAAGCGGGGGTCGGACAGCGGCAGGCGGGGGAAATCGCTGGCGGTGTCGCCGACCAGCACGCTGATCGGCCAGGGCTGCGCGGGGGCGTGATCCAGCGCCTCAAACGCCGTCACAAACTCGGCGAAGCGTGGGGCTGGCACAATCAGGCGGCCCAGCGCCCAGGCGTAGCGATCCTGACGGTAGGCCGCGTAGTTGCCCACGGTGCTGGCCATATCCAGCTGCGACGGCGGAAACAGGCCCGCATAATCAACTAAACCGGTGAGCAAGCCCGATAATGATCGTGGTATATCCATAGGTGTGATCGCCTCCACAGCGCTGTGGTTTATCCAGGGCGCAGTGTACGTCATGAAACGGCTGGCGGCAAATAATGTGATAAGATAGACTCCTGATTGCCCCAAATCAAAGTGTGGAGGCTCTATGAAAATCAGAAACATTCTGGCAACCAAAGGGATGAATACCATCAGTATGCGCCCGGAGCAAACGGTCAAAGATGCGATAACGCTCCTGACCCAATACAATATTGGAGCAGTTGTCGTGCTGGATGCCGACGAGCGGCTGGTTGGGATTCTGTCGGAGCGCGACCTGATTCGAGCGGTGGCCAGCGATAATAATGTGATGGTCCAGCCGGTGAGCAGCGTGATGACCAGCAACGTCATCACTGGAACCCCGCAGGACGATCTCCAGTCGGTGCTTCAAACGATGACCAACGGCCGCTTTCGGCATCTGCCGATTATTGATCGTGGCGCGATGATCGGGATTGTCTCGATTGGCGACCTGGTCAAGTCACAGCTTGACGAGTACAAAGGTGAGATTGATACGCTCCGCACCCAACTAATTGAGGGCGAAGCTTAATTTCGATAGCGCTCGCGTTACGGGGGCGTTTAAAGGACGAAGTGAGTTGACCTCATGACACAATTTGGCACTCAATCCCATCCGCTGCGGGTGGCGATTATCGGCTCTGGCCCGTCGGCGTTCTATGCCGCCGATCACCTCCTCAAACAAACCAGCCTCGTGATCGAGGTGGACATGTTTGACCGCCTGCCAACGCCCTACGGCCTGGTCCGTGGCGGCGTGGCCCCCGATCACCAGAAGATCAAAACTGTGACGAAAGTGTTCAGCAAGGTTGCGGCCCATCCCCACTTTCGTTTTTTTGGCTATGTCGAATTTGGCAAAGACATCACCCACGCCGAATTCACCGAGTACTATCACCAGATTCTGTATGCGACCGGGGCGCAGACCGACCGCCAGATGAATATCCCCGGCGAGCAACTCAGCGGCAGCCACCCGGCGACGGCGTTTGTGGCCTGGTACAATGGCCACCCCGACTACCGCGACTATCAGTTCGACCTGAGCCAGGAGCGGATCGCGGTGGTTGGCGTGGGCAACGTGGCGATCGATGTGGCGCGGATTCTGTCGCTCTCGACCGAAGAGCTGGCCCAGACCGATATCGCCGACCACGCGCTGGAGGCTTTGAGCAGAAGCCAGGTCAAAGAGGTGTATCTGCTTGGGCGCCGTGGGCCAGCCCAGGCGGCCTTCACCACGCCCGAGGTCAAAGAGCTGGATGATCTGGAGGAGTCCGACGTAGTTGTCCTCCCCGATGAGGCCCACCTTGACGAGCTTAGCCGGGCCGAGCTGGAGCGCAACCAGGATAAATCCAGCATGAAGAAGGTCGAGATTCTGCAAAGCTATGCGCAGCGTCCGCCAGGTTCCAAAAACAAGCGCCTGATCATTCGCTTTCTGGTCTCGCCGGTCGAGATTCTGGGCGACGCGGAGGGCCGGGTGGCCACGCTACGGCTGGTCAAGAACGAGCTGTACGCCACCGACGCCGGCTCGATCGCCTCGCGGGCGACCGAGCAGTTCGAGGATCTGCACGTTGGCATGGTGTTTCGCTCGGTCGGCTATCGCGGCGTGCCGCTGCCCGACGTGCCCTTCAACGAGCGCTGGGGCGTGATTCTGAACCAAAAAGGCCGCGTGCTCGACCCAGAGACTCAGCAGCCGCTGCCCGGCGAGTACACCGCCGGCTGGATCAAGCGCGGCCCCAGCGGGGTGATCGGTACCAACAAGCCCGATGCGGTTGAGACGGTCAACTGTATGCTGGAGGATGTCGCGGCCGGCCAGACGCTTAGCCCGCGCCACCCCGACGGCGCCAGCCTCGAGCGGTTTGTGCGTGAGCGCCAGCCCAACTATGTCTCGTTTGAGGACTGGCTCAAGCTGGACGCGGTTGAGCTGACCAGGGGCCAGCAGCAGGGACGGCCGCGGGTCAAGTTCACCAGCATCGACGATATGCTGGCCGCGCTTGGCCGCACCGAGACGGTCGAGCAGTAGGGCACCAAAAAAGGCGGGGCATCCATTTCGGATGCCCCGCCTTTTTTGGTATCGGATTGCGGACTAGTCTTTGGGGCGAGCCACGGTTGGGTTGATCTTCTGGCCGCGAATCTGGGTCCGTCCCAGCGCTGCCAGCACGCGGGTGGCGGCATCATCGGGGACATCGACGAACGAGAAGTTGTCGAAGATATCGATAGCGCCGATGGCGCGGCCGGGCAGCCCCGACTCGTTGGCGATGGCGCCCACGATGTCGGCAGGGCGAACACCCTGCTCACGGCCGATATCGACGAACAGGCGGGTCATGCCGTCCTCGCGGAACGAGCGGCCCCGCTGCTCGCGACGTGGCGCCGGGGCGCCATCGCGGCCGTAGTTGCTGTCGCGGCCTCGGCCTCGGTCGCGGCGATCGTCACGGCCACGCTGGCTGAAGTCCGGCTCGGGCTCGGGTGCCGACAGCGGATCGGCGGCGTTTAGGTCGGGCTCGGAGAGCAGCAGCTTGAAAGCGGCGGCGGCCAGCTCGGTCGGCGAGTACTCCTCGCCCAGCTCCTCGGCCAGGACCAGATACTGCTCCAGGCCACCCTGATCGGTGTGCTCGGCGATCATCTCGCGCAGCGTGTCTTTGAACGCTTCGCGGCGTCGGGCGACCACATCGGCGATGGTGGGCAGGCGCATCCGCTGCACCGGCGAGCTGGTCAGGCGCTCGATCGTCTTGAGCATGCGGCGCTCGCGGGGTGTGACCAGCGTGATCGCCACGCCCGAGCGGCCAGCGCGGCCGGTCCGGCCGATGCGGTGGACGTAGGCCTCGGGGTCGAGCGGAACGTCGAAGTTGATCACGTGGCTGACGTGGTCGATGTCGAGGCCGCGCGAGGCCACGTCGGAGGCGACCAGCAGCTCAACCTGCTCCTCGCGGAAGCGCTTCATCACGCGGTCGCGCATGGCCTGGCTCAGGTCGCCGTGCAGCAGCTCGGCGCCGTAGCCACGGGCCAGCAGCTTCTCGCCCAGCTCATCAACCATCGCCTTGGTGCGGCAGAAGATAATCGCCGAGGTTGGCATCTCAATATCGAGAATCCTGGTCAGCGCCTCAATCTTGTCGCGCCCACCGACCTCGTAGTAGGTCTGGCGGATCAGCGGCACGGTCATCTGCTCGGCCTCGATCTTGACCAATTTTGGATCGCGCAGGTACTTGCGGGAGAGGCGCACAATCTCGTTGGGCATCGTGGCCGAGTACAGCGCGGTCTGGCGCTCGGGCGGCGCTTTTTGCAGAATGAACTCGATGTCGTCGATGAAGCCCATATTGAGCATCTCATCGGCCTCGTCAAGCACAATGGTGCGCAGTTTGGAGAGGTCGAGCGTGCCGCGCTCCATGTGGTCCATCAGACGGCCGGGCGTGCCGATGACGATATGCACGCCCCGCTTCAGCGCGCGCAGCTGGCGGTCAATCGGCTGGCCACCGTAGACTGGCAGGGCGCGGACGTTGTGGTACTTGCCATACGACGAGATCGCGTCGGAGACCTGGACGGCCAGCTCGCGGGTTGGGGTGAGAATCAGCGCCTGCACGCCTTCAGCGCTGGGGTCGATGCGCTCGATGATCGGCAGGGCAAAGGCGGCTGTCTTGCCAGTTCCGGTCTGGGCCTGGGCAATAATATCGTTGTTGGCCATCATCAGCCCAATGCTCTGGGACTGGATGGGTGTTGGCTCTTCGTAGCCAAGCTCAGTAATAGCCTTCAGCGTAAGCTCGCTCAGGCCTAGTTCGGCAAATGTGGTCATTGTTTGTCCTTTCAGGGTTGAGTGTTTTTCAGTTGCGAGGCATCAGGACGCGCCTGATCCGACAGCAGCGTGTGTGCTACTTGCGCTCCCAAAATCCACCCCACAGGACAATGATCGCGACGCACACGGCACAAAAAACGCGGTGGCCACCAGGCCTGCCGCGTTGTCTTTACTGCTAACAACTAGGGTCAAGTATACCATAACATTAAAATAAACACCAAAATTCAGCGGCTGCAACTCTTCACCGTGCGCTCGCGTCTTCTGTAGCAACTGTACCAACAGTTTGCTAACATACTGCTGCTGCGTTTCTAACATCGGTCTGCTATGCTGATGCTAGCATAACCAAGGAGAGGAAACCGACCATGAATTTAAATATCTACACCGAAAAGTCCCGCGAGGCCATCTTCGAGGGCCAGAGCGTCGCCTCGCGGCACGGCCAGAGCGAGATCACGCCCGAGCATATTTTATTGGCTCTGCTCGATCAGTCCAACGGGGTGGTGCCGCAGATTGTGCTCAAGCTTGGCCGCGACGTGGGCAATCTGCGGGCGTCGCTGACCGACGAGATCAATAAGCTGCCACGAGTCAGCGGCTCGCAGATGCAGCCTGGGGTTGGCCAGCGCATGAACCAGGTCGCCCAGATCGCCGAAAACGAGGCCAAGGCGATGGGCGACGAGTTTGTCTCGACCGAGCATCTGCTGATCGGCCTGGCCAGCGATCGGGGCAAGGGCGGGGCGCAGCGCGTGCTCAACGCCGCCGGGATCACC
>JACCRK010000131.1 GCA_013813565.1 Herpetosiphonaceae bacterium | reverse complement strand
GGCTAGCGCTGCACTTCGGCGCGCTCCAGCTGGTCGCGGACGGCGCGCCAATCACCTACGCCGAGGCCGAGGCCGCCGCCCAGATCGTCGGCCCCGACGTGGTGATCACGCTCGATCTCGGCCTGGGCAGCGCCGTTGGCCACGCCTGGACCTGCGACTTCAGCGCCGAGTACGTCAGCATCAATGCGGATTATCGGACGTGAGGAGCCGGCGGGTACGGAGACCCGCCGTACAACATTTGTAGGGCGGGTCTCCGTACCCGGCGTAGTGGTCCCGTCGGATTTGTAGGGCGGGTCTCCGTACCCGCCGATGGGGCGACAAATCTCAAAGGAGCGCAGCACAATGTGGGGTGGACGATTTAGCGGCACGTTGGACGACCATATGCGACGGTTTAACGACTCGTTTCCGGTCGACCGGCGGATGTGGGCCGAGGATATTGCCGGCAGCATCGCCTGGGCCGGCGGCCTAGCGCGGGCCGGCATCCTGACCGCGGTCGAGCGCGACGAGCTGATCGCCGGGCTGGCGGCGGTGCGGGCGGAGTTCGCGGCGGGCGCGTTTGCCCCGGTGGTGTCCGACGAGGATATTCACACCGCCGTCGAGCGACGGCTGGGCGAGCTGATCGGGCCGCTGGCGGGCAAGCTCCACACCGGGCGCTCGCGCAACGACCAGGTTGCCACCGACACGCGCCTGTGGACCCTGGGCGCACTGGCGCAGGTCGATGCCGCGCTCGCCGATGTGCAGCGGGCGCTGCTGGAGCAGGCCGAGGCCGTCGGCGAGGCGCTGATCCCCGGCTACACCCACCTGCAGCGCGCCCAGCCGGTGCTGCTGGCCCACACGCTGCTGGCCCACTTCTGGCCACTCCAGCGCGATCGCCAGCGGCTGCGCGATGCCGGAGGGCGGGTCGGCGTGCTGCCGCTTGGCTCGGGCGCGCTGGCGGGCACCGCGTTCGCCGTCGATCGGCCGGCGCTGGCGGCTGAGCTGGGATTTAGCAGCATCAGCCAGAACAGCATCGACGCGACCAGCGACCGCGACTACATCGTCGAGGTGCTGGCGGCGACCGCGCTGGTCGGCGTGCATCTCAGCCGGCTGGCCGAGGACTGGATCATCTGGAGCAGCACCGAGTGGGGCTTTGTCCAGCTCGACGACGCCTTCTCGACCGGCTCCAGCCTGATGCCGCAGAAGAAAAATCCCGACTCGCTGGAGCTGGCCCGCGGCAAGTCGGCCCGGCTGATCGGCAACCTGGTGACGGCGGTGACTTTGCTCAAGGGCCTGCCCTCGGCCTACGACAAGGATCTGCAGGAGGATAAGTCGCCACTGTTCGATGCGGTCGACACCCTGCTGCTGACGCTGCCGGTGGTGGCCGGGGCGATTCGCACCGCCCGCTTCAACACCAGCCGCATGCTGGCCGCGCTCGACGACGCCATGCTGGCGACCGATCTGGCCGATGAGCTGGTGCGGCGCGGCGTGCCCTTCCGTGAGGCCCACCATGTCTCCGGGCGACTGGTCCGCGCGGCCGAGGCCACCAATGTGCGGCTGCGCGACCTGCCGGCCGCCAGCTTCGCCCAGGCCCACGCCGCCCTCAGCGACGATGTGGCCGCACTTTTCGATTTCACCCGCTCGGCCGCCTCACGGGCGGTCCCCGGCGGAACCGCGCCCAGCGCCGTGCGCGAACAACTGACCCAGGCAAAACACGAAGTCGGCGGGATGCAGTAGCCCATTTCATCCTGATCCTGCCCGCTTCCCATTGGAGGCTTTCATGAAACACTCGCTGCTCGGACGGGACCTGTTGGCGTTGGCGGATTTCAGCGACACGGAGTTGCTGGATATATTGGAGTCGGCCGCGGAGCTGAAGTCGCGCCAGAAGCGCCAGAAACCGCAGTCGCTGCTGACCGGCCGCTCGCTCGCGATGATTTTTGAAAAGCCTTCCACCCGCACCCGCGTGGGCTTTGAGGTCGCCATGACCCAGCTCGGCGGCCACGCCGTCTATCTCAGCCCGCGCGATACCCAGCTTGGGCGCGGCGAGACCACCGCCGATACGGCCAGGGTGCTCAGCCGCATGTGCGACGGAATCATGGCCCGCGTCTACGATCATCAGACCCTGATCGACCTGGCCGCCGCCGCCGATGTCCCCGTCATCAACGGCCTGTCGGATCGGCTGCACCCGGTTCAGGCGCTGGCCGATCTGCTGACTGTCCGCGAGCACTTTGGCTCGTGGCGCGGCCTCAAGCTGGCCTACCTGGGCGATAGCAACAACGTCTCGAACTCGCTGCTGGAGGTCATCAACCGTATGGGGATGGACTTTGCCCTGGGGACGCCCACGCCACAGGCTGTCGATGCCAGCCTGCTGGCCGCCGCCCAGGCCACCGCCGCCCGCACCAGCACCCGGCTGCTGATCACCGCCGACCCGCTGGAGGCCGCCCGCGACGCCGATATCCTGTACACCGATGTCTGGACGAGCATGGGCCAGGCGGTTGACGCCGCCTATCTGGAGTCGCTCCAGCCCTTCCAGATCAACGCCGAGCTGCTGGCGGTGGCCCGGCCAGGCGCCAAGGTGATGCACTGTCTGCCGATGCATCGCGGCGAGGAGATCTCCGCCGAGGTCGCCGACGGCCCGCGCTCAGTCGTCTTCGACCAGGCCGAAAACCGCCTGCACACCCACAAGGCGGTGCTGATCGCCACGATGGCCGGGGTGGTGCTGTCGCGGGCGCAGCGGCTGGCGGCGTAGGCGGGGGTCGGGGGTCAGGGATCGGGGATTGGGGATTAGGGATGTGTCGTCCGTAAAATCCGTTCTTCCCCTCTCCATCGCTAATGGAGAGGGGTGCCCGCTTGCGGGTGGGGTGAGGTAACAAGCCGCCCGCAAAGCGATATTGCTATCGCCTTGCGGGCGGTCTTTCGTTTTACTTGACCGGCTCGGCGATGGTGATCAGGCGATGGGTCAGCTCGACCGAGCCATTCTGCACCACCTTGTCGCCGATGCACGAGACCAGCGTGACCCGCTCGGAGCCGACCGGGAGGATATACTGGACCTGATCGGGCGTGACCCAGACCTGCTCGGTCACGACATAGTTGTGGGCGCTGCCGTCGGCGGTGTAGACGGTCAGCGGCGTACCGACCGTCGCCTCCTTGATCCGGGCAAACGGGGCGGGGATGGTGGGCGCGCTTTTGAAGCGCAGCACATGGCCCCAGAACACCACATTCTCGCCCTGGCCCGGCTCGGCGCTCAGGTTATACCAGCCGACATCGTGCTTGGGCACCACCGGAACATTTTTCTGATCCAGCCCGACCGAGATCGGCGCAGCATCAATGCCCACGCCCTTGATCACCAGGCGCACCGGCTGGTTGGGGTCGCTGATTGAGTTCGGGGCTGGCTGGGGCTTGGGTGTCGCCGGGGCGGTGCTCTCGATCAATGTCGGGGTATCCAGCTCCGCCGGCGACGCGGTGATCTCAGGCGCCACGGTCTGGGTGGGCAGCGGCGCTGGGCTTGGCGACGGGGTACGGGTTGGACGCGGCACGTCGGTTGGCCGAATCGTGGCCGTCTGCTTTGTGATCTGGGCCTGGTCGCCGCTGGTCGGCGTCGCCGCCACGGTTGGGCTGGTGGTGGCCGCCTGCTCGCCACAGCCGGCGATCAGCAGTGCCATAAACACTATTGGTATGATGCGACGCATCGTAAAACCTCCTGCTTGAGAACATCGCCCGCCGCTGGTGGAAAATCACAGCGATGTTCGTTCTGATCTTCCCGCGCAATCTACCATGACCGCCTGGCTGGGTCAAACCGCTCACCAGGATTCGTGCCACCCACTGCGCGGCTCACCTCTTCATACGTTGCAACGCAAAGCGCTGGATGGCTAAAACGCAACGCGCAGTGGGCCGGGTAGCTCCACTGCGCTGGTGATTGCCAAGTCTAAATGGTGTGGACGTTCAGGTTCGGCGGGCTGGCGAGCCGCTCCAGCCCATAGACCGACTGGTTGATGATGATGGTCGGCAGGGCCATGCTGGGCTATGTAATATTCACATTTGCGGAAGACCCTCTCATTGACTTTAAACAGCTCACCACACTCGCCGAAGCTAGAATCATTATACGAGGCCAATCAGGGAGGAGGTAAGCCTAAAGCCGCTGTTTCATTTTGGCTGAGTAGCCGATGGCCGACATACACATGGCTTCGTTCGGGATCCCAGGCTCCAAACAGGATCACGGCATACCCGAGACCCGTACGCTGACACACAACCCAGGTTCCCCAATCACTGTCTATGTTGCGATCAATATAGGTGAATGTCTTCGATGAAAAGGATTGGACATACCCGTCATGACGGCGAAACGGCTCAACCGCAAGACTGCCTGCGCTGGTTGGGGCAAAGCGAGTGACGATATCCGGGAAACGGAGGACATCGCGTACATGGATACTGACCTGGTGCGGATGGAGAGCATCAGGATTCCCAACATGGTCACATTCGACCATGGCTGAATCGTCAAGCATGTCCGGAAAACTGCCCCAGCCATTAAGTTCTGCTAAGGCGGGTCGATAGAGGACCCAAAAAGACCCCTGTTGTGGTGCAACGAAGCGCGGACGGACCCGCAGGCTCAAGGACTGTCCTATCTCTGGGCAGACATTTAACAAGTACTGCGGATCAGACGGATCAATCCACACGACCCAATTGGCGAACCCAGCAATCTGGACCCAATCGTAGTCGCGAAATTCAGCAGAGAAGGGGGGATAAGCAATAATGCCCACTGAACGGTCTCCTTTCTGCATCTACACGATGACACATCTTTCCACATCTTGGTTCTTCACGCCTTGAGGTCGTATATTCTTGACGATGAATGCTATGGGTCAAGCTGATAGGGTTCATTTCTATCAATCTACCATGGGAGGAAACATCCCCACGATCACTGTGTCTATCGCTCCGAGCGGTGCTCCCGGTTTTGGTGCTCGTCGCGTGGATTGAGCACACACCATGAAAACCCTGGGTGAGAGAACAGGATGTTAATTGATCAATAACCACTTATTGCACCAAAACTAGGAGAGCACATGGCGACTTCGTACGTGCATTATATATGGTTAAGGTTTTGTTTTGCATGTCCTGACGGTGGAACCTATCTGCCGAGGTTGCTACGTGCATGTTCCACCGTCCTCCTGTATGAGTAGAGAACGTGTCCGGGCAAATTCAGCGACATCCTCTGCTCATACCCATCGACCATATGTGCTTGGACCTGATACATGATGAAAGTATCAGGTCCAACCTCTTACCATACATTAGTCTTGGACGAAAGGAAAGAAGCTTGTAATGGCGTTCTGGTCGTTACGGTACCCCTTAAATTCCATGCCATTTGAGGCTGTGCCTTTCCATGTATAGTCGAAGGCATTCCGTGAATAAGCCTCAGCAGCGGCTTCAAGTCCCCATTGGTAGATTTCCGCGTCAGAATAGATCGCTGGATCATAAATTGTTTTTGGGAATACAGGATTGTTGATCTTGCCTGTCGGCTTCTGCGCAAAGTCAAGTTCCGTCAGGCTATACTCAACATGCGTAATACCCGGCCGGGTTGGATGGGGTGTTGTCTTACGTACATAATACTGAGCCGCATGGTTATCCCACTCAACTTTATTATGTGCGCCACTAATCCCACCTGAGCTACTGCGACCACCATAAGACTTGATATGATCAGCAAGACCTGCAGCCGTCTTTATAATATTGGTGAGGGCCGGCTTAGTATAGGGTTTCCTCGCACCAGGTGGAGGAATATCATCGAAGAGGTCATCTACACCACCGATAATCTTGTTGATCCTACCGATTGCCCGAGGACTAAGATACGCAAGCTCAAGGGCCGTAAAACAGAGTTCCGCTGCATTAAACCCGGCGGTGGCAGACTGCATCCAATCTATCTCGCTGAGTGGGACATCTTCAATGGCATACTGAATGGCTGCATCGGTCACAAAAACAGATACGCCTATTGCAATAATGACTTCAATACAGAAGATGAATGAGACGGGTTCGACGCAATTCCCGCTTGGATCGGTGTTGCTGACCGGATCACTATAGCCATACTGATACGGGTGCATACTGTACGGCGCGGTGGTTACGCCCTCGAACGGGTCGCGGCCGAGCAGCGTGCCTTCCGCCGGGTTGTACCAGCGGGCGCGGAGGTACACCAGATCGCTTGTGGGATCGGTATACTCGCCGGTGAAGCCAAACGGATCGGCGTACGGATTCTCGGACGGATAATACTGATCGTTCGGATCCACGGCCGCTACGCCCCAGGCATCGTACTGGGGGGTGCTGTTGAGGTTGCCAGCATCGTTCAGGGTGGCCCGGGCCGTGCCAACGCCATCGGCCAGGTACCAGGTATTCGCGGTGCTGGTGCCTGTGTGGCTCGCCAGCCGATCCAGGCCATACCAGGCTTCCGTCGTCTGCAGCGGCGCCTGCACCACCAGCGCCTGGCTGAGCGGCGCGGCCAGGTCGTTGACAAACGTGGTGTAGTCGTACCCGTCGTAGTCGTCGTCCAGCCAGTTTCGACTGGTCAGCACGCCGTCGCCGTTGTAGTGGAACTCCACTTTGTCCTGGGTGTTCACCCTAGTCAGCCGGTTCAGGGCGTCATAGTAATATGTCTTGCCGTCACCGAGCATAAGATTGCCGGCCGCATCGTAGCTCCAGCCGACCACCTGGTTTGCAGCATTGTAGCTCCGGCTGCTGCTCGTTCCATTGCGATTGATCTGGGTGCGGTTGCCGACCTGGTCGTAGCCGTAGGTGGCCCAGCTTGATGAGTCTTCTTCCCAGACCAGCCGGCCAACGCCATCGTAGTCGAAGTCGGTGTGCAGGAACGTGGTGTAGGTAACCGGGGTGGTCTGGCGCAGCGGCGCGCTCAGGCCCGCCTTGAGGGGCGCACCACCAGCCGCGACCCGGAACACCTCAATTGCCGAGACAAGCGGCCGGTTGACGGTCGCCGAAAAGTCGATGTTCAGGGTTCCGTCGCTGACGGCCAGCGTGTACTCCTTGACCACCGCCGTCATCGGGCCGACCTCGGCGTTGATGTCGTAGTTGGCCAGCTCGGTCGCCCCGCCCTCCAGGTTGGCGCTGAATACCCGTTTGCCCGCGCCGCCCGCGCCGCCGCCGGTCGCGCCCCAGTAGATTTCGGCGAAGTGCAGGCGCACCCGATAGGTGGCGTTGGCCGGCACTGGAATGGCATAGCTGAAGGTCCCTAGGTCCGTGTTCGCCCGTCGGGTCTGGCGGTAGAGCGTGTCATCCGCCGTGCCCGCAATATCGGTGATCGCGGTCGCGTTGTTGGTGCCACCGCCCGTGGCATACTGATCCAGTTTCCAGAGCACGCCGCTGAAGGTCGCGTCGGCGAAGGAGCCGCTGTTGATCCGAATCACCAACGTATCGGGTGCCGCAGTCGGTGTCGCGGTCGGTGGCACGCTCGTCGCGGTAGGTGGCACGCTCGTCGCGGTAGGTGGCACGCTCG
>JACCRK010000101.1 GCA_013813565.1 Herpetosiphonaceae bacterium | reverse complement strand
CGCGGGCTTTACCGATATTTTCAACCTGGCCCCCAACCTAATCTCGATAACGACCATCGATGCCGGGCTACGCAGCGTGGCGGCAACCCCGACCATGACGGCCACCCCGGCGTTCGGGTCGCTGAAGGTCTATCTGCCGCTGCTGGTCAGATAAAGGGCCGGAAGAGTCGGGCTGGCGCGCTTTCCCACCAGAAAAAGTTGTCCGCTCAGCGGAATACATCCACAAACTACATTTTAGGGGGTCCAGGGGGATGAAAACCCCCTGGGTCTTCCTCGGGTGCCCGCTGGGCAGTGGGACGGAAGGGCGGCGAATCAAAAGAAACTAATGATCGAAGGGAGAACGCATAAGCCCTGCCGCTCCGTCCGCGCCGCAATTCCCGATTCGCCAATTCTGCTTTACAATACATCAGGCGAAAAAAACTGTCTAAGCAACGACGCTTATGCATAGGAGACTAGAATGTTACCTGAGTTTCGGAACGAACCGTTTACCGATTTCTCGATAGAGGCCAACGCCGCCGCGATGCGTACCGCGCTGGCTAAGGTCAAGGACGAGCTGGGCCGCACCTACCCGCTGCTGATCGGCGGCAAGTACATTGAGCTGGAGGAGACCTTCGACTCGGTCAACCCCTCCAACCCCGCCGAGGTGATTGGCTCGTTTGCCAACGGCACGGTCGAGCACTCCAACCAGGCGGTCGAGGCGGCGGACAGCGCTTTCGCGAGCTGGCGCACCGTCCCCGGCGACGAGCGGGCGCGCTACCTGTTTCGGGCGGCGGCGGCGATGCGGCGGCGCAAGTTCGAGTTCTGCGCCTGGCTGGTCTACGAAGTCAGCAAAAGCTGGGCCGAGGCCGACGCCGATGTCGCCGAGGCGATCGACTTTATGGAGTACTACGGCCAGCAGATGCTGAAGCTCAGCGGCCCGCAGCCCGTGGTCGACTACCCCGGCGAAGAGAATGAGATGCGCTACATTCCGCTCGGCGCCGGCGTGGTCATCCCGCCGTGGAACTTCCCGCTGGCGATTATGGTCGGCATGACCACCGCCGCGATTGTGGCCGGCAACACGGTCGTGCTGAAGCCGGCCTCGCCCTCGCCTGCCATCGCGGCCCAGTTTGTGCGCCTGATGATCGAGGAGTCGGCCCTGCCCGATGGCGTGCTCAACTTTGTGACCGGGCCGGGCGGATCGATGGGCGATGCGCTGGTCGACAACCCCAAGACCCGCTTCATCGCCTTCACCGGCTCCAAAGAGATTGGCATCCGCATCTTCGGGCGGGCCGCGCAGGTCCACCCCGGCCAGCGCTGGCTCAAGCGCACGGTGCTGGAGATGGGCGGCAAGGACAGCATTATCGTCGATGAGACCGCCGACCTTGATGCCGCCGCCGATGCGATTGTCGCCTCGGCCTTTGGCTTCCAGGGCCAGAAATGCTCGGCCTGCTCGCGGGCGATCATCGTCGAGAGCGTCTACGAGAGTGTGCTGAAGAAAACCGTCGAGCGGACCAAAAAGATCGTCCAGGGCGACCCGACCGACGCCAAGAACCAGTTCGGCGCGGTGGTCGATGTCAAAGCCTTCAACAAGATCAAAGAGTACATCGAGATTGGCAAAACCGAAGGCCGGCTGATGACCGGAGGCGAGGCCACCGATCCCGAGAAGGGCTACTTCATCGCCCCAACGATCTTCGCCGATATCGATCCGCTGGGACGACTGTCGCAGGAGGAGATCTTCGGCCCGGTGCTGGCGTTCATCAAGGCCAAGGACTGGCACGATGCGCTGGAGATGGCCAACAACACCGAGTTCGGCCTGACCGGGGCGGTCTTCTCGCGCTCACGCGAGCGGCTGGAGGAGGCCCGCCACGAGTTTCACGTCGGCAACCTGTATTTCAACCGCAAATGTACCGGCGCGCTGGTCGGCGTGCAGCCGTTCGGCGGCTTCAACATGAGCGGCACCGACTCGAAGGCCGGCGGCCCCGACTATCTGCTGCTCTTCACCCAGGCCAAGTCGATCACCGATCGGTTCTAGTGCATCCACCCAGCAGCGTAAGGGCAGGCACAGGGGCCTGCCCAAACTTGCTACCATTCCGCATTTTCTGGGACAGCACTCGCGGCCGCTCCAGTCCCCGCTGGCTGATCCTGCCGAAATCAACGAAAAAACCACTGGCCGAGAAGTTACCTCTCGGTCGGTGGTTTTGGTTTAGCCGGAATGGACGCTCAGGCTGGGAGCCTAGTGGCGCTTGATCAGCAGATAGAAGTGCCAGCGCTCCGCCACGAGCGCCAGCAGCGCCAGCGCCCCGGCGGCCACCGCCCAGCGGCCCAGCTTGACCCGCTGCCAGAGCGTGTCGGCCACCAGCGCCGCCGCAATGCACAGCAGCGGCATAATGAAGAAGATATGCTTCAGCACCATGTCGGCGACAAACGCGCTGACCAGCGTGTACAGCACGAAAATGCTCAGCCAGGCGGTCCAGATCACCCACCAGCGCCGGGCGGCCGGGTCGGTGTAAAGACCGACCATGCCAATCAGGCCGACCAGCAGCAGGCCGTCGGTGGCGTGGTTGCGCATAAAGACGGTGTTGGCGTTGAGGTTGCTCAGCGGGCTTTCGCGGGCGTCCACGGTGGTTGTGGCCGGTCCATCGGCCTTGTCCTGGGTGCTTTTCAGCAGCGATGGCAGCGTGCTCTGGAGCATCACCCCGGCAAACTGAACGTGGTAGATCCCAAAGGCGAAGATCTCGGCGATGATAATTCCTACCAGCACCCCGCGGATGATCCCCGGCTGGCGCCGCCGGCCCCGCAGCGCCTCCAGCAGCGCGACCAGGCCAAACATCGTCCAGGCAAAGATCCCGATCACGGTGTAGGTCAGGATGCACAGCGCCAGCAGCGCCACCCACCAGCCAAACACCCGCCGCTGCAGCAGCCGCTCGTAGTTCAGCACCAGGTAGGTCGTGGCGACCAGGGTCGCCCAGAGGCCCAGCTGGGTTGGGTAGTTGCCCCAGGAGAGCAAATAGTAGGGCATCGGCAGCAGGTGATACAGCGCCGTCGCCAGCAGCGCCAGCCGCTCGCGCCGGGTGGTCGCCAGCGCAATCACGAAGATCAACAGGCCCTTCGAGACATCCAGCACCGCGCTGAGGCCATTCATCGTAGCGCCGATCGGCAGCCCCAGCGCCGCAAAGGGCGCGCTGACCAGATACCACAGCGGCGAGTAGGGGAAGTAGCCGCCCTCGATCCCGACCGTCGCGCCCATAAACGAGGTGTAGTTGGGGAAGTACAGCTCGCCGAAGCGGCCGTCGAGCACCCAGCGCACCCGCAGCAGGTGGGCGGCCTCGTCAAAGACCCGAATGTGCGGGTAGAGCATGCCGCCGAGCTTGATCAGCAGCGCGACTCCGAAGATGCCCCAGAGCCAGCGCCAGACCAGCGGCGCGACCTCCAGCCGGTGGCGCTGAAGGGTGCGGGCCAGCAGCCAGCGGCCGGGGCCAAGCAACAGATGCAGCAGCAGCGCCGCAATCACCCAGGGCACCAGCCCGACGGTGAGCAGCAGCCGCACCCGCCAGATGCCCAGCAGGATCGCCGCGACCGGCACCAGCGTCAGCCCGCCGGCCAGCCAGGGCGCTAGGCCGATGCGCCGGCCGTAGGTCCACAGCAGCGCGGCCAGCAGCATCAGCCAGCCCAGGGTGGTCCGGGCCGGCTGGCGGCTGAGCGGGCGCACGGCGAGCTGCTCAAGCGGAATGCCCAGGCTGCGCAGGTCGGCGCCGGCCGGCTGGTACGGGTTGACGCTGAGATCGATCCGGGCGTCGCCAACGCCAGGCGGCAGAAAGATGTGGTACAGCGTCGGGGTGGTTAGCGGGCTGAACTGCAGGCTGCCGCCGCCGGCGCTCAGGGTTACCTGGGCTGGCTCAACGCCGTCGGGCCGCCAGCCGTTGATGCGCGTGGTGGCCACCAGCGCGCCGCTGCCGGCGCCGGGCACCGTCAGGGCTGACTGCGCCCCGCTGTAGGCATAGGTCGTGCTGCCCTGGGCCTCATCGGCAAAAAAGCCCACCAGATGCGCGCGGGCATACGAGCTGCCAATATCGAGCTGGCTGGTGGCCGGCTGCCAGTAGATCAGCGCCATGCCGAGCAGAATTACGATCCACAGCAGGAGCAGCGGAGCGATCGCTCGGGCGTAGGCCGTGATCATACCGAACGCCAGGGGCTTGGCCTGGCGTTGGGGGGCGCTGGTTGGGGCGCTGGTCTGATGCTGAGTATCTTCCTGAATCACCAGTAGTGTTCCCTGTATTCCTGATAAAACGCCACGCTCTGGGCCAGGCCATCGCGGAGCGCGGTGGCGGGCTGCCAGCCCAGCGCCGCGTGGATGCGGCTGTAGTCGCTGTAGACGCTGCCGATATCGATGCGCGCCTTCTCAGGCGGAAACGGAATCAGGCGATACGACCCGCTGCCGGCCACCTCGGTCAGAGTCTGGATCAGCTCAAGGTGATTGATCGGCCGATCGCCGCCAAGGTTGTAGATCTGGCCATCGGCGGCCGGGCTGAGCGCCGCCAGGAGCATAGCCTCAATCACATCGTCGATATAGTTATAGTCGCGCTGCTGCTGGCCATCGCCATAGATGCTGATCTGCTCGCCGTTGATCGCCTGGCGGATAAACCAGCCGAGCGCGGTCTGGCGGGCGTGCTTGACCAGCATGCGCGGGCCGTAGGTGTTGGTCATGCGCAGGGCGCAGGTGCGAATGCCATAGACATTGTTGTACAGAATATGGTACCACTCGCCGGCCATCTTGTTGATCCCGTTGACATCGGTCGGGTGCAGCAGATGGCGCTCGTCGACCGGGACATAGTCCGGCTTGCCGTACACCTGGCGCGTGCTGGCGAAGATAATCTTAATCCCAGCGTTGTTGTGCCGGCAGGCCTCCAAAATGGAGAGCTGGGCCCGGCAGTTGATATCGAGATCGTTGAACGGGTTCTCCATCGAGTCGATGTGGCTGACCTGGCCGGCCAGATTGAACAGATAGTCATGGCCCTGGACCAAGAACTTCATCGAGTGCTCATCGCGCACATCGGCAATATTCAGCCGCACCTGATCCTCGATGCCCTGGATGTTGGTCAGGTTGCCGCCATACTCCGGCAGCAGCGAATCGACAATCACCACCTCGGCGCCAAGCTGGACCAGCCGATGGGCCAGATTGGAGCCGATGAAGCCCAGCCCACCAGTAATAAGACATCGTTTCCCTGCAAACGCCTGCTGTTTCATGCTAGCTCCTACCGCTGATCCCTGAGCGCATTTTGGCGCTGCTGCTGCTCCTTGAGATGAGATTTCCGCACCACCAGCTTCCACCAGAGCTGCGTCAGCTGAATCAACGTTCGGCGAATACGCGGAAAGTTGAAGAACTGCGACTTGCCATAGGTGCGGTGGTAGTGGTGGACGGGCACCTCGGCAAAGCGGAAGCCGGCATCCTGAAGCTTTTTGACCAGCTCCAGGCAGATCGTGCCGCTGTCGGATTCAAGCTGGACAATATCAAATACCTTGCGCCGGATCAGGCGAAAATCACAGTCGACATCGCGCAGCTTAAAGCCAAACATTAGCTTGACACCGTGATGGTAGACGCGCCCGATAATCTTGCGGTGCAGTGGGTCGGAGCGGGCGATCTTATAGCCATTGACGATATCGATCTCCGGCGTGAGCCTGGGGAGCAAATCGCGCAGCTCATTGGGGTCATACTGGGCATCGCCGTCGGTGTAGAAGATCAGATCCTTGGCGGCGGTGGCGAATCCAGTGCGTAGCGCGCCGCCATAGCCGCGGTTTTTAGGGTGGTGAATCGGCTTGAAGCGGGGGAAACGCTCGGCCAGATCATCAAGAACCTGGGCGGTGTAGTCGCTGCTGCCATCGTTGACAACAATCACCTCGTAGTCATCGGTGAGTTCGGGCAGGACATGGAGCGCCGCTAGCACCAGGCTGCCAATTGTGCCCGCATCGTTGTAGGCGGGAAAGAATACTGAAATACTGGGACGTTCCGTTGCCATACCTCATCCTTTGTACTTTTAAGAACTAGGGTCGATTATAGCAGAAAGCGCGGCAGGCTGAGACAGTTGGGCGGGTTTAGGGTTTAGGGTTCGGGCAGGTACGGCGACCCGCCGTACCTGGTGTGTAGGGCGGGTCGCCGTACCCGCCGGGGCGTGGTTTGGCTGGTCCGGAGCGGGCAAAGCGAAAGCCGAGTCAAGTGGTGACTCGGCTTTCGAACTGCGTTCGGCCTGGATGCTACGAGTTGTAGCCGGTCCAGCCGCTGGCGCGGTACTCTTCGCGGCGCTTGTCGATATCGACCGCATTGTACTGCCGCAGCACCTGGACGGCGCGGTCGGCCTGCTGCTCATCGGCGGTCTGGACCGATACGAGGATACCGCCCCGTTTCAGACCCTCAGCATAGACGTGGGCATGCTCTTCAGGAATACCCAGACCAACCAGAGCACCAATCAGACCGCCGGCGGCTGCGCCAACGCCTGCGCCCAACGCGGTTGAGCCAAGCACTGTCGCCAATGTACCAGCAGTTGCAATTGGCCCGACGCCGGGCAGGGTGATAGTGCCTAGACCCGCTAACAGACCCAGCAAACCACCGACCGCAGTGCCTGTTACGGCGCCTGCACCTGCTGACTCACCAGCAGCGGTAGTGCCGCCACCCATCTCTGATGCTTGTTCAGCGCTCTGCACCGCCACGCCGATTGCGTCGCGGGAAAAGCCCTGATTCTGCAAGCCTTGAATAGCCTGCTCCGCATGTGCACGAGTGTCGAATAAGCCGAGTACGTTTCGTTCTAGTGTCGCCACTATGAGCCTCCTTAGTCTAAATCACTCAACAAGGTCGAGAGTCTTGCAGATTGCGTGCCACGGGAGTAGCTAGCTACTAAAACGCAGAACCCCTGGCCATTCTGGCCAGGGGTTCTGCGTTTTACGACGTTGGCTTAGCGAACGCGGCCGCGGGTTGCCATGTTATAGATACCCAGCAGGATCACCGCGCCCAGGAATGCGGTCAGCAGGCTGGGCAGGCTGAAGACGCTGGGAGCGACTTCGCGATTGATGATAAAGCCGCCAATGAAGGCGCCGACGATACCAACAACGATGTTGAGCAAGGCGCCCTGCTGGCCATTGGTTTTCATCACGATGCTTGCAAGCCAGCCGACCAGTGCGCCGAACAGCAGCCATAGAATAAGTGAAATCATTGTAGGTTTCCTCCTAAGAAACTCTGACAACCAGTTTCTGGTTGTGTCGTCTTGTTCTGTCTCTAGAATAAAGCAGAAAGTGTGCCACGATGGCTTCGACAGACTCAGCCACCACACATTTTGTTGGCTGAGCCTGTCGAATCCCGCTCCTTGAACGCCAAAGCGCCCCACCACCATTGCGGTGATAGGGCGCTTTTCCACCATGTGGGTTCTGGTTCTACCCGCGCAGCGTGATCCCCAGCTCACGCTCCAGGGCTTTGAGCAGCTTCTCACGGTTTTTGGTCAGGTCTTTGTCCGAGAGCGTGCGGTCGGGCGCCCGGAAGCGCAGGCGGAAGGCCAGGCTGCGCTGTCCGGCCGGTACCGGGGCGCCCTCGTAGACATCGAACAGGCGCACATCCTCCAGGAACTCGCCGCCATTGGCCCGAATCGCCCGCGCAATCTGGTCGGCCGGTAGATCGCTGCTGGCCACCAGCGCCAGGTCCTGCACCGTGGCGGGGAAGCGCGAGATCGTGCGGTACTTGGTTGGCTCGGCCTGCTCCAGCAGCGCATCCAGGTCCAGCTCGGCGGCGCAGACGCGGGCCACGCTGATGTCGAGCCGCTGGCGCACCACCGGGTGCAGCTCGCCAAACACGCCCAGCGAGCGCTCGCCGACCTTGATCTCGGCGCTCCGCCCAGGGTGAAAGCGCTCGTCGCCGCCGGGGACGAAGGTCGCCGTCTCAGCCAGGCCGTGGCGCCGCAGCAGCTCCTCGATGCTGCCCTTCAGGTCGAAGAAATCGAAGATCGCCGGATTCGGCTCCTGCCACGATGGCGTGCTGCGCATTCCCGCCAGCACAATCGCCAGCCGCCGTGGCTCGTCGGGCAGCAGCTGGCCCGATCTGGGATGAAACACCGCGCCCAGCTCGAACAGCGCCACCCGCTCGCGCTCGCGCAGGTCGGCCGAGGCAACCCGCAGCAGCTCCGGCAGGATCGAGCGGCGCATAAAGGCCCGCTCGGGGGTCAGCGGATTCTCCAGCTGGAGAAAGTCGGCCGGGTCCAGCGGCTGGTTTGCGGCGTTGAGAGCTTGGGCCACGCCCAGGTTGGTCAGCGAGTAGCTGATCGCCTCGTCCAGGTCGCTGGCCGCCAGCAGGTCGCGGATGCGCTCGACCGCCTCGTGGTCGCGGTTGCCGCGCTGTGGCGGCAGCGTGTCGGCCATCAGGGTCTCGGGGATGCGGTTGTAGCCGTACATCCGCGCCACCTCCTCCAGCAGATCGGCCTCGATCTCGACGTCGGGTCGGTGGCTGGGCACGCTGACCCGCAGCGCCGGCCCGCGCTCGCCCTCGACCGGCTGGCTTGTGAACATGACTCGGCTGAGCAGCTCGGCCACCTCGTCGCGGCCAAGCTCGATCCCCAGGATGCGACGCACCTCGCCAAGCGGCAGCTCGATCTCGTGGCGGGGCGCCGGGCTGGGGTAGATATCGATCAGGCCGTTCGCAATCGTGCCGCCGGCGATCTGCTGGATCAGCTGGAGGCCGCGGGTCGTCGTCAGCGGCGGCAGCTCCGGGTCGACGCCTTTCTCAAAGCGCCGCGAGGCCTCGGACTGGAGCTTGAAGTGCTGGGCGGTCTGGCGGATGGTGATCGGGTTCCAGAGCGCGGCCTCGTACAGCACATTCACGGTCGTGTCGCTGATCTCCGACTCGGCGCCGCCCATCACGCCGGCCAGGCTCGATGGGCCGGACGGGTCGGCGACGATGGTGTCGATTGGCCGCAGCTCACGCCCAATGTGGTCGAGCGTCTCCAGCTTCTCGCCCGGTCGCGAGGCTCGAATAATCAGGTGGCGGTCCTGGACTTTGTCGGCGTCGAAGGCGTGGCTTGGCTCGCCCCACTCCAGCATCACGTAGTTGGTCACATCGGCGACATTGTTGATCGAGCGCTGCCCGGCCAGGCGCAGCCGATGCTTGAGCCACAGCGGCGACGGCCCGATCTGCACGCCCTCGATCAGGCCGGCCACAAAGCGCGGGCAGATTGTGGCATCCTCTATCTCGACCTTGACGCGCTCGGCGATCGGCGCGCCGGCCATCGCGGCCTGGACGACCGGCGGGTGGAGCGGCGCGCCGGTCAGCGCGGCAACCTCGCGGGCCACGCCAACAATGCTCAGGGTGTGGGCGTAGTTGGGGGTGGTCTCGATCTCCAGCACTACATCGCCCAGGTAGTCGGCCAGCGGCGTGCCGACCGGGGCATCGTCGGGCAAAAAGATAATCCCCTCGTGCTCGTCCGAGAGCGCCAGCTCCATCTCCGAGCAGACCATGCCCTCGGAGGGGACGCCGCGCAGCTTGGTCGGCTTGAGCGTCAGCCAGCGGCGGGTCTCGCTGTGGCCATCGAGCAGGCGGGCGCCGCGCAGGGCCAGCGCCACCTTCTGGCCGTGCATCCCGACCTTGATGTTGGGCGCGCCGGTCACGACGGTGATCTCGCGGCCCTGGCCGTAGCCGATCTGCGGCATCGTCAGGCGCTCGGCGTTGGGGTGCTGCTCGACCGCGATAATCTGGCCGACCACGATGGTCTCGCGATCCCACGGGATGTAGGCGGGCGGCTCGGCGGCGCTCAGGTTGGGCGCCCAGGCCGAGTTGGCCGGCGGCTGCACGCCGACATAGTCGATCGAGGCCACCTCCAGCCCCACGGTGGTGAGGCGGTCGGCCAGCTCCTCGACTGACATCGTCACATCAACAAATTCACGTAACCACGAAAGCGGTACTCGCATTGGGTTTTACCTCATTTAGTCGCGTTTAATCACGCTGTATTATCACGGAGAATGGGCGAAGCGGCAACCATCCTGAGAGCGGCATTAGGGCATGTGCAAAGTCCCTGTTTGAACTGATGGTCTCGGTGGTGACACCCCTCGCCCGCGCACTGGGAGAGGGGTCGCTGCCGCAGCAGCGGGGGAGAGGGCTGTCTTTGCACATGCCGTGAGAGTGGCATCCAGGGCGTATAGGTTCTCGATTCAGCATGTGGTTTCCATGATTCGCCTCCCTTCCGTCCCTCCGCCGGAGGGAAACCCAGGGGGTTTTCATCCCCCTGGACCCCCTAAAGTTTAGTTTGTGAATGGATTGTACGTGGTGGATCCTTCCATGCGAGCCACGAAGCAAGAACCCATACGCCCTGAAAGTGGCATCGGGCACCCCGTGATCGAGAGGGGAAGAATGAATCTTGCGGGCTTATTTACCCACTGGTCAATAATGTTGTGGGATATGTGGTTGTTTATGGAACCCATGAGTGAGTAAAAATATACCAATATAAGAATACAAGTATAAAAATAGTAAAAGACCAGAAATATATGCTACTGACTATAGAGTCAAGCCCG
>JACCRK010000096.1 GCA_013813565.1 Herpetosiphonaceae bacterium | reverse complement strand
GGCCCGCAGCGTTGGCGCATTGATGTGCGCTTTTCGCGACCCCCGAACCTACAGCGCCGGCTCGGCGACGATCAGGCTGGCCGCCCCGGCGAGATGGTGGTGCCCGACCAGGTTCCAGCCGCTGCCGGCCAGCAGCGCCTTCATCTCCGGCACGCTGTACACATCGCCCTCGCCGGTCACGATCTGGAACTCGGCGGCCATCAGCGCCGCGAAGGCGGGCTGGGTGTGGGTGGGATCGGTCCAGAAGTCCACCAGCAGCAGGCGCCCGTGGTCGGGGACGACCTGGCGGATGCGACGGAAAAGCGCGCCATTGTGCTCCAGCGAGAACAGATGGACCACGTTGGCCAGCAGCACCGCATCAAAGCCCTCCGGCAGCTCGTCGCTGAGGAAGTTGCCCGCCAGCAGCTCGAACTGAACCGGCTGGGTGGCCTGGCGCTCGCGGACGACCTCGATGGTCGCCGGCAGCTCGTACATCGTGCCGCACAGATCGGGAAAGTGGCTGGTAATGGTGCGGATAAACGATCCGGTGCCGCCGCCAAGATCCAGCAGCCGCTCATGCTTGCTCCAGTCGTAGATTGTCGCCAGCGCCCGCGCCGAGGGGATGGTCAGGGCTTCGACGCCGATCGAGAACGCCAGCTGCTGCTCGTGGTCGAAGTCGGCGAAGCCCAGCGTTGAGCTATTGGTGCGCAGCGAGCGCTCCAGGTCGAGCCACTGTGGGTAGACCACGTTGTTCCAGAGGCGCACCACCGGCCGCAGGTCCGGGCCAGGGTGCCCGCTGAGGAACGCGGCGGAGACCGGGCTGTTGCTGTAGTGGCCATCGTGGCAGACCAGCAGCTGAATGGCCGTCAGCGCATCGGCCAGCATGCGCACGGTGCGCTGCGGCATCGCCAGGCGCTCGGCCAGCTGCTCCAGGGTGGCCGGCTCGGCGCTGAGCTGTTCAAACAGCCCAGTTTCGGTGCCAACCATCAAATATTTTGCCGCAAGCACGCCGCTAAGCAGCTGCATAATTGGATCGGGCGTGACCGTCATGGTATATCTCCTTGTGCTACGACGAACTCCTCGATGCAGATCGAAATCGTCGACTGTACAAATTCGGTCTTCTCACGGGCCAGATCACCTTTACACGCACTAAATATGCTTGCCAGATCGCGTATAGTGATCCTTGAAAATAGTTAAAACCCATACTTAATTATATTTGAATACCTGTGACGGTAGAAGAGTTCGACAGTCCTATTCATTACCAATTAAAATACGCCCTACCAGCTGTACTAGTTGGGCGCATAGGGTCGTTGGCGAGCCTGGAGCTAGACTGCTGGAAGCAGCCCGCTAAATTCACCCGCCAGATCCTCGGGCGGCCCGCCGCTGTTCTGAACCTCCCGATCAAAGGCGTAGCGCCGGGCGTTGGCGGCAAAGCGCTGATAGGTGTCGCTGACAAAGGCTGGCGATTTAGGATAGTTGCTGTCCAAGCCGCGCCGGGCCACCCGCTCCTGACAGACCGCCTCGGGCGCCAGCACGCCGACCAGCGCCACCCGAAACTGCCGCTGGAGATTGCCGATCAGCGCCTGCGCGGGATCGCTCAGGCCAATCTCCTCGAAAACCAGGGTCTGCCCGTTGACCTGGTCGGCAACATGCTGCTCAAAGGCCGCGTAGGCAGCGGCGCGGTTGGCCCGATAGGCCGCGTAGCTGGCGTAGCGGTCGAGAAAGAAACGCTCCAGGCTAAGAAAGCGACAGCGGAAGTGGCACTCCAGCATCTGCCCAAGCGTGGTTTTGCCAACACCGTTGGGCCCAAGCAGAATGACAATCTGCGGATAGTCTGGCATAGGGTTCTCTCAATCTATTGTTAGGGGAAACCGCTTGTCCTACAGTATTATTTCGTGCGATCTGGCGGTGGTACAATATGGATCGCTGAATGAACACGGTGGGGTGCCATATGACAGTCCTTCAAGAAGTCGAACAACTTTTAGCTGAACTTAGCCGCGCTGAGAAAGCTCAAGTGCTGCAGTGGGTTGTCCGTGACCTGGGAAATGCCTACCCAGGCATTGAAAGCAGGGCTGATATCAATGGCGGCGAAGCCTGTATCGTCCGCACGCGCATCCCGGTCTGGCTGCTTGTTCATGCCCATCAGCGCGGCGCCTCCGAAGCTGAACTCCTCCTGAACTATCCCTCGCTCCGTGCGGAAGATCTTAGTAATGCCTGGGCCTATGCCCGTGCTCATCGGGAAGAGATCGCACAGCAAATTACTGAAAATGAAGCGGCGTAATCAATGGCAAATATCTATGTAAACGAAAATCTGCCACTTCAGGTTGTGATTGAGCTGCGCGTCAATCGCCCAGGCTAAACACCTAATCCGCGCTGCTCGAGCTGCCTGAGTCCGACGAGCCGCTGTCGCTTGAGGACCAGTCGCTGCTGGAGTGCGAGCCGCTGTCGCTCGATGACCAGTCATTGCTGGAGTGCGCTGGGCTGTCGTCGCTGCGCCAGTCGTGGCCCTCGTGGGCGGCCGGGCGGGCATCGTCGGTGCGCCACTCGCTGCTGGAGAGCGAGGTCGGGGCGTTGGGGTCGTTGGGCTCAAAGGTGGTGGTTGATTCGAGATGGGCGACAAAATCCCGCGACTCGCGCAGACCCAGCCCGCCCTGCTCGTGAACCAGCTTGATCGCGGCGATCTTCTCGTTGCGGTCAAGCAGCAGCAGCGCCTGCTCGCGCGTGTCGTCATCGATGCGGGCATGGGGATTCAGCTGCATGTCCATCATACTTGCCCGATGGCGCAGGCCGACGCGATGGCTGCGCGTCCGTAGCCACAGCACCGCGATCAGCCCAACCGCCCCGATAATAATCACCAGCAGAGTTCCTAGATCCATACATTCTCCTCGCCACACTAACGTCCTTCACATCTGGCTGTTAGCTGTTCTTTAATCTTTCTAAACAAGCGTTTGCTACACTATGGATTATCAACTGAAATATGGACAAGCAACCGCGCAGTTTCAAGGATCTGCTAGCTGTAGCGCAAAGGAATCGCCATTATGAGCAATCAAAACCGTCCGAAGATCGATCGCCGCGCGTTCTTGCGGGTCGCCGCCAGCGTTGTGCCGGCGCCATTTCTGCTGGCCGCCTGCGCCGATAGCAGCCAGACCGCCACCACGGTCGCCCCGCCAGCCGCGGTGGCCCCAACTGCGGCCGCCGCCCCATCGAGCGTGCCCGCCGCAATCGCCGAGACCGCCGCTGCGACCGCAACTACCCAGGTCGCCCAGGTGCTCGCGCCAACGCCTGAGTGTGCCGACGACGACGATGATCTCACTCCGGCCCAGACCGAAGGGCCGTACTTTACGCCCAACTCGCCCGAGCGAACCTCGCTGCTGGAGGCCGGCATGCCTGGCACCCGGATGAAGGTGAGCGGCGCCGTGCTGACCACCAGCTGCCAGCCAGTTGCCGGGGCCTTGATTGATTTCTGGCATGCGAACGATGCCGGCGAATACGACAATCTTGGCTATCAGCTGCGCGGTCATCAGTTCACCGACGCCGCCGGACGCTACACGCTTGAAACGGTTGTGCCGGGCCTTTATCCTGGGCGCACGCGCCACTTCCACGTCAAAGTGCAGGCGCCAAACCAGCCGATTCTCACCACCCAGCTCTACTTTCCCAACGAGCCAGACAATGCCCGCGACGGGATCTATGCCGCTGCCCTGGTGATGGATGTCCAGCCACAGGCCGACGGCAGCCAGTCCGGCGCGTTCGATTTTGTGCTGGATCTGGGGTAGGGGCTAGGGATTAGCGATTAGCTAGATCCCTAGTCCCACCCACCCTGCACGGCGGGTCTCCGTACCCGCCCGCCGTACCCGAACCTCGAACCCCAGCGCCATCCGCTTTAGCGATGGTTGGCCACCTCATCGACGATGCGGGCGCTGAACTCGGCGACCGGGATGGCCCCGAGGTCATCGCCGGAGCGCTGGCGCACCGCCACGGCGCCGGCCTCCTGCTCCTTATCGCCGATCACCAGCATGTAGGGGATTTTCTGCTGCTGGGCGGCGCGGATTTTGCCGTTCATCCGGTTGTTGCTCGTGTCGACCTCGGCCCGAATGCCCAGGGCCTTGAGCTGGGCGCGCACCTCGTGGGCGTAGTCGTTGTTGCGGTCCGTGATCGGGATGATCATCGCCTGCACCGGCGCCAGCCAGACCGGGAACGCCCCGGCGTGCTGCTCGATCAGCGTGCCGATGAAGCGCTCCAGCGAGCCAAACGGGGCGCGGTGGATCATCACCGGGCGATGTTTGAGGCCATCCTCGCCCGTGTACTCGATCTCGAAGCGCTCGGGCAGGTTGTAGTCGACCTGGACCGTGCCAAGCTGCCAGTGGCGCCCGAGCACGTCGCGGAAGATAAAGTCCAGCTTTGGCCCATAGAACGCGGCCTCGCCCTCGACCACCGTGAACGGCAGCCCCAGCTTCTCGGCGGCGTTGATGATCGCGCTCTGCGATTTCTCCCAGACCTCGTCCGACCCGATGTACTTGGGATTGCCCGGCTCGCGCAGGCCGACCCGCGCCTGGAAATCCGTCAGGCCCATCGTGCCGAAGACGTACAGCACCAGATCGACAACCTTGATAAACTCCTCTTCGAGCTGCTCAGGCGTGACAAACAGGTGCGAGTCATCGACCGTGAACGAGCGCACCCGCAGCAATCCCGTCAGCTCGCCGCTCTGCTCGTAGCGATAGACCGTGCCGAACTCGGCCAGCCGCAGCGGCAGATCGCGGTAGGAGCGCGGCTCGTTTTTGTAGATCTCGATGTGGTGCGGGCAGTTCATCGGCTTGAGCACATAGATCTCGCCCGCCGGATTCTCCGGGTCGTCGTTGGGAATCTCCTCGACGACCGGGAAGATGCTGTCGCGATAGGTGTACCAGTGGCCGCTCGTCTTGTACAGGTCGATCTTGCCGATGTGCGGCGTGACCACCGGCAGATAGCCGCGGTCGATCTGGGCCTGGCGCAGGAAGCGCTCCAGCGTATCGCGCAGGATTGCGCCCTTGGGCAGCCACAGCGGCAGGCCGTTGCCGACCGCCTGCGAGAACATAAACAGGTCCAGGTCCTTGCCCAGCTTGCGGTGGTCGCGCTTCTTGGCCTCCTCAAGCTGCCAGAGGTGGTGATCAAGCTCGGCCTTGCTTGGCCAGACCGTGCCATAGATGCGCTGGAGCATCGGCCGCTTCTCATCGCCGCGCCAGTACGCGCCCGAGACGCGCAGCAGTTTGAAGGCGTCGGGCTTGATCTCGCCTAGATTTTCAACGTGCGGGCCTTTACATAAATCTTCGAACGTATCGTGCTTGTACGTTGAGATGACCGTATCCTTGGCGTCCGCCTTCTCGCCGTACTCATCCTGGCCCTGGGCCAGCCCATCGATCAGCTCCAGCTTATACGGCTGGCGCTTGAACACCTCGCGGGCCTCATCCGCCGAGACCTCGCGATAGGCGAACTCGTGCTTCTTCTGCACGATCTTGCGCATCCGCTTCTCGACATCCTTCAGATCGTCGGGCGTGAGCGGGCGCGGCAGCTCGAAGTCGTAGTAGAAGCCATTCTCGACCGGCGGCCCGATCGCTATCTTGCCGTCGGGGAAGATCTCCAGCACCGCCTGGGCCATGACGTGGGCCGTCGAGTGGCGCAGGCGATACAGCGGGTCGTTTTCAGCATTAACGGGAGCCATCTGGCCCTCCTTCTGTAATCAAAAGATAACGTTCAATCGATGCTCAGCGCCAGGACGATTCTCCTCACCAGCACGGGATGAGGTGGCGGGGCGGCTCGGCGGCCTGCTGGACGGCGCGGCGGAACACGATTTTTCGCCCATTGTTACGATGCGGCGCCTCCTCGAACAGCTCCCAACCCTCGGCGCTCAGCTGCGCCTCCATCGCGGCCCGATCGGGCCATTCGCGCTCTTCAACGACCCAGGGCGCGGCGCTCTGAGCCGCGACATAGCCAATTAAGTATTCCCACATGGTAAACCTCCAGCAGCATTAATCGTTTGTTTCGGTCGATCCGTGCAGTAGTGCCATCCGCGTTCAGAGCGATCACCCCCCTTCAAAGCCGCAATATGCTTATTTCTCGATATCGGCGACGATCTGGCCGGTCTGAACCGAGATCGCGGTAATTCGCTGCCCGTTGGTCGCCAGCTGGCTGTTGAGCTGGCTCTCCAGCGACTGCGCCAGCTGGTTCGCATCGAGGATAAAGCCCAGCGCCCCGTTGATGGTTGGGTTGACCACCACGATCCGGCCGTCGGCCCCGATGGCGATGCCGGCGCTCGCCGTCCCTTGCATGCCATAGGCTGAGACGGTAGCCTGCATCTGGTCAGGGAGGAACTGGACCGTCGCGCTATCCAGCGGCGCGATCTCCTGCGGGTTGGCGCGAATATAGTCGTTCACCTCGGCCTCAGGAATGACCACCTGGCCGCTGAAATCGGTGGGAATCTCCCCGCTCGCACCGCCGAACTGCTCCTGCACCTTGCGGTTGATCTGCTGATCAAGCTGGCTGGCCAGCAGATCGCCGGCCTGCTGGCTGAGGCGCGGCTTCAGGTAGAACAGGGCGCCCAGAACCAGCCCCAGAACCAGGAAAACCACCACCGTCAGGGCCACCAGACATCCAAAGAGCCACCCGCGGCGCTTTGGCGGCTGCTGGTACGGCTGATACGGCTGTTGATATCCATAACTCATATCGCTACGCTCCTGAACAGGAAGCAGGCCGCCGGTTAGCTTCGCGTGTGGCTGCCGACTTCTAAAAACAAAACACCCCTCATCCCGTACTGGGACGAAGGGTTCCTTCGTGGTTCCACCCACTTTTAGAGCTGCACGGCTGGTGCGGCTCCCTTGTGCTGCCCGCTATCGGGGGCAAAACGCATCGGTCTACTAGCTTGCGCGTTCGGCGATGAACTCCGAGGTGGTATCCTGCCCTCCGTGCCGCCGGCGCTCACAGTCGATGGCGCTGGCTCCCTGGTGGTGGAATGGGCAACGATGTATCCTCATCAAGGTCATATTTAGCTGTGCGAAGTATGGTAGCACACGGCTGGCAGCCCGTCAATCGGCCCCAAGCACGAGCCAGGGCATGGGCAACGTCGTGGGTTCGCCTGCTGGTCTCGGGTGCACCTGGGCCTGATGGCGCTTGCGCAGCCGCTGGAATTGCCGGAGCTAAAAATCGTTAAGGTGTACAATTTAGGCTAATCAATTGTCTGATGAGGTGTGCCGATGCGAAAGTCTTCCGCTGTTCTCCTCCTGCTGGTGCTGCTCGCGGCCTGTGGCGATAGTGGCGTCCAGCCGCTGCCGCCGATTGTCACTCCCGCGCCATCCCGCCCGCCCGCCCCAACCACCCCACCTGCGGACAGCGCTGGCGCCCTGAAGCTGGAGCTGGAGGCAGTCGCCAGCGGGTTCGATAATCCAACCTTTATTGCCAACGCCGGCGATGGCAGCGGACGGCTGTTCGTGGTTGAGCAGGCGGGTACCATTCGAACCACCGATGGGCAGCTGTTCCTCGACATCCGCGAGCGGGTCAACGACGGCGGCAATGAGCAGGGCTTGCTCGGCCTGGCGTTTGCCCCCGACTTCGCCACCAGCGGCGTGTTCTACGTCAACTACACTGCCACCAACGATGACAGCGTCACCTCGCGCTTTCGTCTCACCGGCGCCGGCGAGGCTGGCGACCAGCAGAGCGAGGAGGTTTTGCTGCGGATTGAGGATCCCGCCGCCAATCACAACGGCGGCATGCTGGCCTTTGGGCCGGATGGCTATCTCTACATCGGGCTTGGCGATGGCGGGGCCGCCAACGATCAGTTCAGGAACGGCCAGAACCGCCGCACGCTCTGGGGCAAGCTGCTGCGTATCGATGTCAGCGCGCCGACTGGCTACACCGTGCCCGCCGATAACCCGTTCAGCGACGACGCGACCCGCTCCGAGATCTGGGCGCTGGGCCTGCGCAACCCCTGGCGATTTAGCTTCGACCGGGCCACCGGCGATCTGTACATCGGCGATGTCGGCCAGAATCGCTTCGAGTGGGTTCACTATCAGCCCGCCGCTGACTCTGGTGGACATAACTATGGCTGGCCAATTGTCGAGGGCTCAACGTGTCGGGGCAACAGCGCCTGTGATACGACCGGCCTGACCCTGCCGATTGCCGAGTACAGCCACGACGGCGGCGGCTGCTCGGTCATCGGCGGCTATGTCTATCGCGGCGCTCGCTATCCAGCCCTGGTCGGCACCTATGTGTTCGCCGACTACTGCCTGGGTACAATCTGGACCACCCAGCGCGCCGAATCGGGCTGGGTGACGACCGAGCAGCTGGATAAAGACCTGCTGATCACCTCATTCGGCGAGGACGAGCAGGGCGAGATCTATGTTGCCGGCCAGAATGATGGCACGATCTATCATCTGACCGTGATCGATTAATCGCTGCCTGAGGAGGTGTGGGGTGTCTGATCAAGCTCGACGTATGCCGATCGACGGCGTGCAGGTCGGCCGGCACTCAAACCAAATGCGGCCCTTGCCCATGGACCATAAGACGGCTATAATCCGCTTCGCTTACCTGGAGCATGCAAGGAAAACCACTCATGCCAAGCTTCCCCTCGCGGCGCCGACTGCTAACCTTCCTGCTGGCCCCACTCGTAGCCTATGTGTTGCTTGCGTGTGGCGACACAACACCGAAAACCCCAATCCCATTAAATCATGAGCTCTACGGCCAAATAGCACCCGCCAGAATATTTCTGATTGTGGAGGAAAACCATATCAGGCTCAAAGCGGAGTGTAGCCGGGACCAGCACCATGATTCGATTGAATTCCGCTATCGGTATGACGATGAATCCGAGGGCCACGTCATCGTTTCACCCTTTGATGCGCGCTGCGTCCCAGGATCAATCATCTACGAGAGCGGTCAACAATCGGCCTTACCGCTCGTCCAGGGACAATCTATCCAGATTAAGATCATCGTTCATTACCGCAACGGAACCACTCTTAGCATGGACCGCAGCTACAGTCGTGGAGCCATGAATGAGCTCAATGCCGAGGATTGAACCAGGCGCATGTGCGTTGACACTCCTGGGCCAATCTTATACAATAAACACCACTATGCAGTGGTGACAGAAAATGATAAAACCACATAAGGAGGCCGAAGATGCCCTTCTACCATCGTTTAGGCAACATTCCGCACAAGCGTCACGTTCAATTTCGGAAACCTGACGGGTCGCTGTACTCCGAGCAGGTGATGGGAACTAAAGGCTTCAGCGGGGTTGAGTCGATTCTCTATCATCACTATCCGCCGACCGCAATTGTGGCCGTTGAGGATCTAGGTAAGGTCGAGATTCCGCTGGAAGAGGAGGGGGCGCTGCGCCACCGCCACTTTAAGACCGCCGCGATGCAGCCGGGCGGCGACCCGATCAGCGGACGCCGGATGCTGCTGGTCAACAGCGATGTACGGATGGGTGTTGTTCAGCCAACCGAGGAGCAAAAATACTTTTATCGCAACGGCGAGGGCGACGAGGTGCTGTTTGTCCACGAGGGCGAGGGCGTGCTGGAGACCTCGTTCGGCAACCTGCCCTATCGCCGGGGCGACTACCTGGTTATTCCGATTGGCACCACCTACCGGGTCAACACCGGCGGCGCGCCGACCAAAATGATGGTACTGGAAACGACCGGCGAGATCACCACGCCCAACCGCTATCGCAACGAGCATGGCCAGCTGCTGGAGCATTCGCCCTTCTGTGAGCGCGATATTCGGGTGCCGCTGGAGATCAATGCCCGCGATGAGCGCGGCGAGTTTGCCGTCCACGTGCGCGCCCACGGCCGAATGACCAGCCACGTTCTTGACCATCACCCGCTTGATGTGATCGGCTGGGACGGCTATCTGTATCCGTATGCGCTGAATATCGAGGACTTCGAGCCGATCACCGGCCGCATCCACCAGCCGCCGCCGGTCCATCAGACCTTCCCCGGGCCAAACTTCGTGATCTGCTCGTTCGTGCCGCGTATGTTCGACTACCATCCCGAGGCCATCCCGGCGCCGTACAATCACTCCAACGTCGAGAGCGATGAGGTGCTGTACTACGTTGAGGGCAACTTCATGTCGCGCAAGGGTGTGGATATCGGATCGATTACGCTGCACCCGTCGGGGATGCCGCACGGCCCGCATCCTGGCACCGCCGAGGCCTCGATTGGCAAGCCCGCCACCGAGGAGCTGGCCGTCATGGTCGATACCTTCCGCCCGCTGTACATGACCAAGGCTGCGCTGGGCATTGAAGATGAGAGCTACACCTATTCGTGGATCCACAAGTAGGCTCGGCAGATGTACGCACGCTAAAACCGCAACGGCCTGAGCCTAAACGCTCAGACCGTTGCGGTTTTTAGGGCATTACCCGATCCTAATGAAC
>JACCRK010000094.1 GCA_013813565.1 Herpetosiphonaceae bacterium | reverse complement strand
CCCGCCCCGTGTCTTAAGCTAGCTACTCGTTCTGGGTGATCAGCTCCAGCACATAGCTGATCAGGGTCGCGTCACTCTCATCCAGGCCTGCCATGAGCACCATCTCATCGCGCTCGCCAGCCCAGATCCGCTGAACCGGCTCGACCAAGCGCCAGCCATTAGCCTCAAGCTGCGGCAGGGTGGCCTCAATATCGGCGCGGGGCTGATCATCGCCAAGGGCGACGGCGGCGATCGCCTGCAGGAGCGGATCGAAGGCGGTGATGATATCCTGGCCGTCGGTGCTGAAGCCATCATCGAAATCCTGGCCCTGCATCCTGTCAGCCAGGGCCTGGATCAGCATCATCGTGCGGCCGACCCGCTCCTGCTCATTGAGCGGCAAGGCATCGTAGGCGGTCTGGAGTCCCTCGGGGTCCTCGTTCATCAAGGCCTGCGCGACGGCGGGCGGCAGCGACGCGATCAGCTCATCGGCCGAGGGCATGTTCTCTTCATCGTACTCATCGAGAATATTGTGGGCCATCTGGCCCTGGAGTTGCTGGAAAACCTGGGCAACCCGCAGCTGCTCGGCCTCATCGAGCGACTGAAATACCTGCTGAAATACCGCCTCATCCTGCTGCTCCACCGCTGCGCGAATCGCACTCGGTAGTGCCGCGACCAACGCAGCAATGTCTTGTTCTGTCATGGTGTCACTCCTTATGCGCGTCTACAACGCTTAGGGAAATAGTAGCACAGAAAAGCGGATCCCCCGGCTTTTAGCCGCCGGGGGATCCGCATCCACCGCCGGCTAGCGAATCACGAGCGGAGCATAGATCAATTGATCCAGGGGTGCGCCCGCTTGAATAGTGATATTCGCATTGTTGATATCAAAGAAAATATTGTTCGCACAGGCGACCTTGATCCGCCCGGAGCTGGTGACGCTGTTCGGCACCGTAATACTCTGGCTGCCGTCGTTGGCGGTATTGCTGGCCAGCGTAGTCGGGAAGGTCAGGCCGCCGTCGGTCGAGAGCACAATATTGACACTGCTGCAGCTGACCGGGGCGGCGGTGGTGTTGGCGACATTCCAGGCGATGGTCTCGCTGGTCAGGCCGGTCCAGGTGGCCGCGCTGTTGGCGGTGTTGACCACAAACGGCCCGGCGCTGGCGCTGACCGGAATATTGACCGTGCTGTAGTTGACCCCGCCGCCGCCGGCGCGATTGTCGCGGGCGGTCAGGCGGAAGGTCAGGGTGCGGGTGGTGGTTGGCAGCACCTCGCCAATTGTCGTGGTGTTGGCCAGAATGTTGGCGAGCCTGGGGAAGGTGCGCGCCGGGCTGGTGGTGGCATTGAAGGAGCGGAACAGCGGGCGATTGCCACTGTCGACACCAATGGTGGCGGAGGTCGAGGAAGCCCCCAGATTGTACTGCTCCCAGCTGTAGGTCAGCGCATCGCTGTTGGGATCGGTGGCGGAGCCGGTCAGGGTAAACGGCGTATTGGCCGGAATGGTGAACGAGGCGCCGGCGCTGACCGTCGGGGGATTGTTGCCGGTGCTGGTCTGGACCGCGCAGCTGTTGCCGCCGCCAGTGGTGGTGAAGGCAATCATCTCATCGAAGCTCTTGGTATGGAAGTACGGGTCGCTGTTGGGCTGTAGGTTCTCGCTGCCGCAGATGCCAGCGTAGGCCATAATCGTCGAGCCGCTGCCGGGCTCGTAGGCGGCGGGTGCCTCCCGATTGCCGCCGCCACAGGCGTTGGTCGTGCCATTGAAGGTGTGGTTGCCGCCAAACTGATGCCCGATCTCGTGGGCCACATAGTCAATATCGAACGGGTCGTTGACCGGGCTGGGGCTGCCGGTGACGCCCTCGGCCTTAAACGAGCCGCATACCGAGCCAAGCGCCGCAATACCGCCACCACCAGTGCTAAACACATGGCCAATATCGTAGTTGGCACTGCCAATAACACTGTTGAGGGTTGCGGTATTCTCAAACAGCATTTCAAAGCCATCATCGTTGGTGTAGGGGTCGCTGCCGCCATTGGTATAAATAACCAGGTCAGTGTTGGCCACCAGGTTCATCCGCACCGCCACCTCGCGCTCGTAGACGCCATTGACCCGGTTCATTGTGGTCACGATTGCTGCCAGCGCCAGGGGTTTGGTGCCGCCGTGAAACTGGGTGTACTCGCCGGTCGCCGCCATAGCCAGGCGGTAGCTGCGGAGGATGGTGCCTGAGGGCGGCAGCAGCTCGCGGTCTCCAGCGTCGTAGGGCGAATCCTTGATCACCTGCTCGTTCAGCTGGCGGAACAGCACTTTCTCGGCCGGGGCCACGAAATCGCTGTCATGATAGCTGATATAGTGGCTCCTATCGCCGCGGCTATAGGGATCGATAAAGATCCGGCCGTAGGGCGAGAGGATCATGGCGTGAAAGCCAGCCGGGGTGGTGTCGAAGCGCACGCTGGCGGTGGCGTCGTCCAGGCTCTGGCCGAGATAGGTCTTGATCGCGGGGAACTTGGCGGCTAGCTCGGGGGCCATAATCGGCGCCTCGACCACGCTGAAGCGGGCGTAGTTGCCCTCGGGCAGCGGCAGGCTCAGGACGACCGGGCTGCTCTTAGCGGTAACGGTGGTCTCCAGCGGCGCGTCCGCCAGGACTTTTTGCAGCGCGCTCCAGTCCAGGGTCAGCGTCCGATACATCTCTGGCACGATATCGCGCTGCGCAGCGGGGCTGAGTGATTTTTCCAGCGTATCCTGCCACACGCCATCGGAGGAGGCGGCCAGCGGCGTGGTCAGCCTGCTGCCGACAAAGACACTGGTCGCCAGAATAAACAAGGCCAGCACGAACAAAACCCGCGATCCAAGACTATGAACCATGAAGTAGCTCCTTAAGGCTATGCCAGACAATGTCCACCCTATCCTGAACACCAAAATACCTGGCGCCTGGACAGGAATGGTATGATACGCTATCCATTTATCCGAATCAACTGGTGGCTGCCGAGGTCAGGACACCGGTGAGAGCAGGGATGTTTCTCCGCCTCCCAGGGCTGGTCTTGCCAGCAGAAAGCGACCCCATGATCATTCTAGAAACGCCGCGCCTGTTGTTACGCCGCCTCGTGCCGTCTGATCTTGATGCGCTCTTCAGGCTCTACAGCGATCCAGAGATTCGCCAGTATTTCCCGGAGGGGACGCTGAGCTATGCCGACACGCAGGAGGAGCTGGAGTGGTTTCTCAATGGCCATCCGCGCCACCCGGAGCTGGGGCTGTGGGCGACCATCCACCGTGCGACCAACCAGTTTATTGGGCGCTGCGGGCTGCTGCCGTGGACCATCGAGGGGACCCATGAGGTTGAGGTGGCCTATTTGTTGGACAAAGCCTACTGGGGCCAGGGATTGGGCTTCGAGGCCGCCCAGGCGATCCTGGAGTACGGCTTCGAGCAGCTGCAGCTGTCGCGCCTCATCTGTCTGGTCGATCATGGCAATCAGGCCTCGATCGCGGTCGCCCGCAAGCTGGGGATGGTGCTTGAGAAAGAAGGGGAGGATGAAAAAGGCCCCTATCTGCTCTTTGCCAAAAACAAACCGGTCACGGGGGAGTAGGGCTACTCCGGCGGCGCTGCCATGGTGCGTCCAGTGCGGCGCCAGATGCTGCCGCTCCAGAGCAGCCGAACCGCCACCAGCCAGCCCAGGCCGGCGCTAAACCCGCCCAGCACATCGGTCGGATAGTGGACCGAGAAATACATGCGCGACGTGCCAATCAGCACCGTCATCAGGGCCGCGACCGTCACCAGCAGCAGGTGCCGGCTGCGTCGCGCCGTCGAGCGCACCAGGATCAGGGCCACACAGCCATAAAACGCCGCCGCCGACATCGCGTGGCCGCTGGGAAAGCTATACGATTGCAGGTGCAGCGGTGACGGATAGATGCTTGGTCGGGTGCGGGCGAACCCGCCCTTGAGCAGCACATTCAGCAGGCCGACCCCCACGATCACCACCAGCAGCAGCAGGAGACTGCTGCGCCAGTGCAGCGGTCGGCGCCAGAGCAGCAATCCAGCGCCAAGCAGGGTTTGCAGCGTCAGCCCCGCCACGCTGCCGCTCTGGGTGGCCAGCAGCATGGCGGGGCTGAGCCAGGGGTTGGCCTGGCGCAGATCGTAGGCTCCGGCCAGGGCCAGCTTATCAACGGCGACAAAAAAGCCACGGCCCAGCGAGAAGGCGATCAGGGCGAACAGGGCCAGCGCGGCGGCGGCGGTCAGCAGACCGGCCACAAGCGTCCCGCCGGCAACGGCGGAGGTCTGCGCCAGATCTGGCGCAGACTGGACCGGTGGACTCACGGGTTGGTTGGTCTTTTTATGTATCATAGCGCAGCTCCGAGCAGGCTGTATGCCAGAAACCTAGAAGTCGCCCTGAACGATGCCTGTCGACGAGGGCTGCTTGGGCGCGCTGGCCGGCTCGGCGCTAATCCCAACATTGGCGTAGTTGCTCCAGCCGACCGGCGCCCGCACCGTCGCGCGGATCTCACCCTCGGCGGCCTGGCTAAATGTGCCGGCCGGATCGATGGTGCCATCTTTGCGGACCAGCCAGAGCTGGTACACATGGCCTGGCTCCAGCAGCGGCAGCCCCTCGACGACCAGCGAGGCCACGGCCTGGCCGGGGGTCCAGGTAAACTGGCCGCGGGCGGCGACATTGCTGGTAGCGCTCAGCGGAATCAGGCGGGCGTTGGGGCCGGCCAAGGAGCGCTGCAGCTCGGCCAGCGCGCTGGTCTGGCGCTGAAGTTCGCCGCGCAGGTTCCAGCTATAGCCGCCCAGCAGCAATGCCACAACGGTGGCGACGGCGGCCAGCCAGCGCAGTGGGGAGCGCCGGGCCGGGCGCCGAATCTGCCCGAGCAGCCGCTGCTCCAGGTGGGCGGGCGCCGTCACCAGCGGAATCATCTGGTCGAGCTGGGCGGCAACATGGCGATAGTCGGCCAGCGCCTGCCGACAGTCGGCGCACGTGGCCAGATGCCGCTCCAGCGCAGCGCTCTCAGCAGGCTCAAGTCCCTCCAGCGCCGCTATGGCGATCAGATTTTCCCATTCTTCGTGGTTGGCAGGAGTGTGTTTCATGATCGTTCTAACTTCATTCTCTATTGCAAATGGATTATTGAAGCGCGGCGGCCAAACGATGGCTGAGGCCCAACCGCGTCGAGGACTATGTCAAGCTCTCTACTAAATATACGCATCAACCTGGCGAAACGATTAAGTATCCTCGCTAAAGACCGTGATTGTCTGGCGCAGGCGGCGCAACGCCAGCCGAATCCGGCTTTTGACGGTCCCCAGGGGAACGTGTAAACGCTCGGCGACCTCGGTATGGGTGAGCCCGCCAAAATAGACCATCGTCACACACTCCTGCTGATCGCCGGGCAGCGCCGCCACAGCGTCACGCAGATCCAGATCGGGCAGGATTAGCTGGACGTTGGGCTGCTGGCCGACCGCGATCTCATCCATACGGAGCGGCAGATGGGCCTGGCGGCGATGATAGTCAATCGCCCGGCGGCGCGCAATGGTCAGCAGCCAGCTTTTTACCGAGCCACGGGCCGGGTCGTACAGCGCTGCCCGGCGCCAGAGCGTCAGAAAGACGTCCTGGGTGACTTCCTCAGCCGTGGCGTGATCGTGAAGCACATGCAGCGCCATGGAAAATACGAGATTGACATACTGTCGATGGAACTCAACGAGCGCGGTTTCATCACCACTCGCAATCCGAATAAGGAGATGAACATCACCACTCACCGTCACCTCCGGCTTCATCCGTCAGAATCAAGAATGCTGGTTATTGTAGCACGCTCAAGAATCGGCGTAGTAGAGTGATCCATAGCCGCGCCAGCCTGCGTATGCTCTACACAACAGCGACCGTTCACTTCTGATCGGCGTAGTGTAAGGAGGATTTATGAAGTCTGCTCGAACAATCATTGGGTTCGCGCTGGTGCTGGCGCTGCTGGGCTTTGGCCGGGCTGCGGCGCAGGGTGCAGCCGCCAGCGTCAGCATTCTGGATTTCAAGTATGAGCCAGCCACGCTCTCCGTCACCGCCGGAACAACAGTGACCTGGACCAACAACGGCGCGGCACCCCACACGGTCACCGCCGCTGATGGCAGCTGGGACTCGGGCAACCTCGATGCTGGGGCAACATTTAGCAAAACATTTGATACTGCCGCCTCGGTGGCCTACTACTGTAAATATCACGGCGCCGCAACTGGCACCGGCATGGCCGGCACGGTTGAGGTAACGGCTGCCCAGGCTCAGCCAACCGCCGTCCCTCCGACGGCAGCGCCCGCCCCCAGCGGCCCCACCCCGAGCATCAGCGCCAGCAATCAGCCGATTGTCAATGGCACGATCACGGTCGCCAGCGTGGTCGCCGCCCAGGATGGCTGGATCGCCGTGCACAAGATGGGTCCCGACGGCAAGATGTTGCTGACCCCGCTGGCTGGTCTGGCCCCGGTCAAGGCCGGCAGCAGCAGCAATGTGGTTGTGAAGCTGGATGAGTCGTTCGCGGCCGGGGCGATGCTCTCGCCAATGCTGCATATTGATGCCGGCACCATCGGCACCTACGAATTCCCCGGCGGTCCCGATACTCCGGTCCAGGTTGATGGCAATGTGGTGGTCGTTTCCTTCACTGTCACCGCTGCTGCCGCGCCGGCCCCGCCAGCGCTGCCAGACACCGCTGGCACAGCGGCGCCGACCATCTGGGTCCTGGCCGCTGCTTTAGTCCTCGTCGGCCTGGGCACCCTGCTGCTGCGCCGCCGTCGCGCCGCGTAGTTCGCCGGCAAAGTAACGGACCACAAAACAGCGCGGCCACCCTGATTTCAGAGTGGCCGCGCTGTTTGTCTGCCAATAAAAGTGAGCTAATCCTTAACCCCTAGCGCACAGCGCGCCGACCCCAGCCGAGGTACAGGCCGGCGGCAATCAGCAGCAGCGGCAGCCAGACCAGGCCGGCGCTCAAGAAGGCGGGCAGATTGGCCAGCAGCACGATCACGCCGACCCCAAACAGAATCACGCTGGGGGCCATCGCCCAGGTGCTGTTGACGCGAAACAACGAACGGCCCAGCACCGCGATCCCAAAGAAGCCCAGTGCCAGGCCCCACAGCACCGAGGTGCCATTGGTCAGATCGGCGAACGGCACCCCGATGGCCAGCCCAGCCAGGATGCTGCCAGGGATCAGCAGGCCAAAGACCCGTTGGGCGAAGGCGAAGAATAAAAAGCAGCTTGCGATCGTCAGGAGGATCATGCCCGCCGTAAAGGCCTCGGTATTCAGGCCAAAGCGCCCGATCACCAGCAGCGCACCCACCGCGATCAGCCCGATCGCCAGGGTGTTGTTCCGATTGCGCACCGTTGGCGCCGCCGGGTAGCCGCCGGGAGCAGTCCAGGGCGCCGGAACAGGGGAGCTCAGCGAACGCTCACGCAGGCGGGCGGCTTCAGTATCTTGTTCGGTATAGTCCGGTTGCATACGATCCTCCTGAAGATAATACCAATTGTTACTGTGTATGCGACGATTAGGCCGAACAATTTGTTGCAGGCATGGGGTTGGATCTGAAGAATCAACCGGCGGCAGATTCAGTGGACTGAATCCGCCGCCGGTTGAGGTCAGGAGCGGAGCCTCGCCGCCCGATCCCCGATACCTACCGCCCTGATGGTTTAGGCGACTTCCTTCTCGCCCAGGCGGGCACCTGGCTCGTTGCCCCGGCCTCCGCCAGCGCCGCCGCCGCCAAACAGCTGGCCCAGGCCGCCAAGGGCATCGCCGAGGCTACCACCGCCGCCGCCGCCGCCGCCGCCACCGCCACCAAACAGCTGGCCCAGGCCGCCGCCACCAAACAGATCGCCCAGACCTGGCGACTGAGCCGGCTCACCGCGGCCGGCGCTCAGGCCGCCGGAGAGCAGCGAGCTGAACAGGCCGCCAAGCAGCGAGCTGGCGCCAGCCGCCCCGGGATCAACCCGCCCGCGAGTCTGGGATTCCTGAAAGCGGCCAAAGCCCTGGTTGGAGCGGGTGGTGCCATAGGCGCCCCGCTGCGCGCCCATAAAGCCACTCATCAGCGACTCGATTGTGGATCGGCCGGCGTTGCGCGACTGCATAAAGGCCATGACGCCGGGCAGCAGGCCATCAAGCATGCCGCCGCCGCCCTGGTTTTGCACCCCCGGCGCCTGCTGGGCACCGCCAAGCAGGCCGCTCAGCAGGCCGCCGATATCATCAATCCCGAACGAGGTCTTGCCCTCCAAATTGCTGGCGGCCTGACGCAGGCCGCTGGCATACAGCGGGGCGGTCGCGCCCTTACCCTGCTCTTGCAGCACCTGGCTGGCAAAGGTCAGGGCCTGATCGGGGCCAACGCCCTGGCTCTCGGCCTGGCGCAGCGCATTGGTGATGGTGGCGAAGTTGGCAACCATATTGTCGCCAGCATCGCCATCGCCAACGCCCTCGCCATCCAGGTCATTCAGCACATCACGATCGTGTTCCAGACTCTGCTTCATCGACTCAAACAGGTCGGTTAGGCTGCTCGCCATAACGGGTTCCTCCTTAAAAAGTTACCAGTGACTATCACTAAATAATGGATGAAAGCCAGATTCGTGCCCGCAATGCAGAGCTGGCATAGCGATTGCTACTATCAAGGCAGAAGATGCGCTGAGCAATCCATCAACACAGCCAGCCGGCTGTGCTCAATTGCCCGCCTTAGGGAGCTTTCGTGATGCAACCAGCCCTCAATCAGCCTGTGCCGCTGGCGCCGCCAGCCCGCACCAATCCGCAGTCGCCGGATATCATCACCCTTGATCGGGTTTCGAAACGCTTCGGGAGCACCTACGCCGTGCAGGATGTCTCGTGGCAGGTGCAGCCCGGCGAGATCTTTGGCATCGTTGGCCCGTCCGGCTGTGGCAAAACCACTACCATTAGGATGATGACCGGGGTCTATACGCCCACCACAGGCACCGTCAGTGTGCTGGGCCAGGCGCCCGCTGAGTTCCGCCCCCGCGACCGTGAGCGGATCGGCTATATCCCCCAGCTGTTTGTGCTCTATCCTAACCTGACCGTGGCCGAGAATATGCGTTTTTCGGCCTCAATGTACGGCATGCCCTATCGCGGCCGGATGAAGCGCATCCGTGAGCTGCTGGAGTTTGTCGAGCTGAGCGACGCTGAGCGCAAACTGGCCGAGAATCTCTCCGGCGGGATGCAGCGCCGCCTCCAGCTGGCCGCCGCCCTGATCCACAACCCCGAGCTGCTGTTTGCCGACGAGCCAACCGCCGGCATCGATCCGGTGCTGCGCGGACGGTTCTGGGATCAGTTCAAGGAGCTTAAGACCGAGGGCCGGTCGCTGGTGGTGACCACCCAGTATGTCAGCGAGGTGGCCTACTGCGACCGCGTGGCGGTGATGCGGGCCGGCGAGCTGCTGCTGGTCGATACTCCCGAGGGCCTGCGGCGCCAGGCGCTGGGCGGCGATGTGATCTCGCTGCGGGTCGACCCGGAGGATACGATGAACGCGCTGCAGCTGCTCTCCCGCCACCCGCTGGTCCGCGATGTCCACCGCATCCGCGACCAGGCCCCCGGCAGCCTGGCGGTGTATGTTGAGCGCTCTGGCGAGGCCCTGCCGGAGATTATTCAGGCCCTCGGCAGCGACACGACGATCGACACCCGCCACGTCGAGGAGTACAAGCCACCGTTCGATGAAATTTTTATCACCTTGATGGAACGTGCGGATCGGGAACGGCCCCGCGCGACAGGAGCGAGCAGCAATGATTAAGGGCTTCGTCCGGGTCATTTCATTCTTCGCCAAAGAGATCAACTCGGTTCGGCGTCAGCCACTGCTGCTCGGTGGGCTGATTCTCGGCCCGTTTCTGATTCTCTCGCTGTTCGGCGTGGGCTATACCGGCGAGCGGCCAATCCTGCGCACGGCGCTGGTTGTCCCCGCCGGCCGCATCGATGACGCCCAGCTGCAACAGATGATCGAGCGCATGGGCACGACATTTCAGGTCGATCAGGCGCGCCATATCTATGAGCAGGAGGAGCCGGCGCTGATCGCACTGCGCCAGGGCGAGGTCGATCTGGTCGAGGTGTTTCCGCCAGAGATCACCGAGGTCTTCAGCACCGGCCAGTCAGTTGATATCAAGATCACCTATAACCAGATCGACCCGCTGCTGCGCGACTGGATCGAATATCTCGCCTATACCCAGATCAACGAGCTGAACAAGGGGCTGCTGCAAAACTTTGTCGGCGAGAGCCAGCAGCAGGTCGGCTCGCTGCGCGAGTACGTCACCCAGGCCCGCAGCGACCTGGGCGAGATTCGCCAGCAGATCAGCGCGGGCAATCGCGAGCAGGCGCGGGCGACCCTCCAGCAGCTGCGACAAAGCGGCGGGGTGCAGATCATCGCCCTGGCGCTGGCCCAGGATCAGTCGAGCGAGTCCAACCAGTCGGTACAAAATCTCAGCACTATCCAGACCAACCTGGAGGAGTTGGACCGCGAGCTGTCGGCCGATGGGACGTTGGCCCAGCAGGAGACGCGGCTATCCGAGCTTGATGGACAGCTGGCTGAGCTTGATGCGGTCGCCGACAAGGTGCGCACTATCGATCCAGCGGTGGTGGTCTCGCCGCTGCGCTCGCAGACCAACAACCTGGCGCCAATTGGCAACCTGGGCGATGCCTCGGTCAACCCGGCCCAGGCCTATGTGCGCTTCTACACCCCGGCCGTGCTGGCGCTGCTG
>JACCRK010000093.1 GCA_013813565.1 Herpetosiphonaceae bacterium | reverse complement strand
TGGCACCCCGCTCGATGTGTTCTGGGGCGCCGAGTACGGCGGGGCACTCGGGCGTCCAGCTTTAAATAATGAGTAGCGCCAGGCTGCCTCAGGAGTCAGAGTTCAGAAAATGCTTTTCTGGCTTCTGGCTCTTGTTTTTTATCCACCCTGTTCAGTCTGCGGTCGTATGGCCGCCAGTAGCCGCCTGAGGACTGAGGTCAAGACCGCAAGGATGTGCTAAAATTTGGGCGGCCTGGATCGCCTGGTCTTTCTTTATGTGTTGGGAGATTTTTTCATGGAGAAGCGAGCAACGCTGGTTCTGGTTGATGGTCACGCGCTGGCATTCCGCGCCTTTTATGCGCTCAAGGACACGCGCATGGCCGTGCGTGCTACCGGCGAGCCCACCTACGCCGTGCAAGGCTTTTTCATGATTCTGCTCAATCTGCTCCGCGAGCGCCAGCCCGAGTACTCGGCGGTCTCGTTTGATGTCGGGCGCACCTTCCGCGACGACTTGTACGCCGATTACAAGGCTGGCCGCAGCGAAACCCCCGACGAGTTCCACTCGCAGCTCGACCGCATCAAGCAAATCATTACCGCGCTGAATATGCCGATCTACACCGCCGATGGCTACGAGGCCGACGATGTGATCGGGACGCTCTGCCGCCAGGCCGAGGCCGAGGGCGTCAACACGCTGATCATCACCGGCGATACCGATACGCTGCAGCTGGTCAACGACTACACCAATGTGCTGCTGGCCAACCCCTACGTCAAGGCCGGCCAGACCACCATGCTCTACGATGAGGCCCAGGTCCGCGAGCGCTACAAGGGCCTGCGCCCCAACCAGCTGGCCGATCTGCGCGGCCTGAAGGGCGATACCTCGGACAATATCCCCGGCGTGAGCGGCATCGGCGAGGCCGGCGCAATCAGCATGCTGAACGAGTTTGATACCATCGAGGGCATCTACGCCAACCTGGAGGCGGTGGCCAAGCGCTATCGCGGCAAGCTGGAGGGCCAGCAGGAGATCGCGCAGTTCAGCAAGCATCTGGCGACCATCGTCACCGATGTGCCGATCCAGCTCGATCTGGCGGCGACCCGCGTCCACGAGTACGACCGCGCCAAGGTGCTGGCCCTGTTCAGCGAGCTGGAGTTTCGCAAGCTGGTCGATAAGCTGCCGATCGTTGGCAGCGCCATCGAGGTGGTCGATCTGCCGACCCAGCCCGCCTTTGAGCGCAACCCGGACGGCAGCGGCCCGCTCCAGATGGCCATGTTTGCCGCCCCAGCCGCAGCGGCAGCGCCGACCGGCGCCGGAGACTTTGGCGAATATCAGGTTGTGCAGGATGCCGCCACGCTGGCTGAGCTGGTCGCCGTGCTGCAGGCGGCCCCGCAGTTTGCCTTCGACACCGAGACCACCACCACGGCCCTATTCGGCCCGGTCGTCGCCCATCTGGTCGGCATCTCGCTGGCCGCCGAGCCTGGGCGGGCCTGGTATATTCCGCTGGGCCATCACAGCGGCGAGCAGCTGCCGGTAACTGATGTCGTGGCCGCACTGCAGCCGCTCTTTCTGGACCCCAACAAGGCCCGCATCACCCACCACGGCAAGTTCGACTGCGAGGCCCTGAGCCTGGCAGGCATCGCGGTTGGCCCGCTGGCGTTCGACACCGCCATCGCCGCCGCCCTGCTGGGATTGCGCCAGGGCCTCAAGGAGCTGGCCTTCAGCGAGCTGCGCGACACCGCCGGGCAGCCAATTGAGATGACCAACATCGAAGCGCTGATCGGCAGCGGCAAGAAGCAAATAACCATGGCCGAGGTCGCGATCGAGCTTGCCACGCCCTACGCCTGCGCCGATGTCGATATGACCCTGCGCCTGATGCATGTGCTTGGCCCGCGCCTGGCCGAGGCGCCGCGGGTTGAGGCGATCTTCAACACGATTGAGATGCCGCTCAGCCCGGTGCTGGCGCATATGGAGGCCGCCGGGATTCTGGTCGATCTGCCGCAGCTGCGGCAGCAGGGCCTTGTGCTGGCCGAGCGCATCGAGCAGATTCAGGCCAAGATCTATGCGATCTGTGGCGGCAACTGCAATCTGTCATCGCGCTACGAGCTCAACGATCTGCTGTTCCGCCAGCTCAAGCTGCCGACCCAGAACCTCAAGCGGCTGGCCGGAACCACCAAGACCGGCGGCGCCGTCTTCTCGATCACTGCCGAGACCCTGGAGGCGCTGAAGGAGTTTGACGAGACCGGCGTGGTCGAGCTGATCCTGCGCCACCGGCAGCTTGCCAAGCTGAAATCGACCTATGTTGATACGCTACAGCTGCTGGTGAACCCGACCACGCGCCGCGTCCACACCCAGTTTCGCCAGATGGGCGCCGAGACCGGCCGGCTCTCATCGGACAACCCCAATCTGCAAAATATCCCCGTGCGCACCGAGGAGGGCCGCGAGATTCGCCGGGCCTTTGTCAGCGCGCCCGGCTGCCGGCTGCTGGCCGCCGACTACTCGCAGATCGAGCTGCGGGTCCTGGCCCACATCACCCAGGATCCTACACTGCTGGAGGTTTTTCACACCGGGCAGGATATCCACGCCGCCACCGCCGCCAAACTGTATGGCGTCCCACAGGAGTCTGTCACCAAGAATCAGCGGCGGATCGCCAAAATGACCGTATTCGGTGTTATCTACGGCATCAGCGCGTTCGGCCTGTCGGCGCGCACCGAGCTTTCCCGCACCGAGGCCCAGGAGATGATCAATACTCTGTTTGCCCAGTATCCTGGCCTGAAGGACTATATTGATAAAACCATCCAGCAGGCCCGGGCGCTGGGCTATGTCGAAACCCTGTTCGGACGCCGGCGCTACTTCCGTGAGCTGCTGGAGGGCGGCGGCGGCCCACGCCGCCAGGCCGCCGAGCGCGAGGCGATCAACGCCGGCATTCAGGGCACCGCCGCCGACCTGATCAAAATGGCGATGGTGCGGCTGGATACAGCCCTGTCCAGCGGCAAGTATGCGGCGCGGATATTGCTCCAGGTGCACGACGAGCTGATCCTGGAGGTGCCGGAGTCCGAGCTTGAGCCAGTGGCCCAGCTTGTGCGTGAGACCATGGAGTCGGCCTACCCGGAATTACGGGTGCCGCTGGAAGTGAATATTGAAGCTGGCACGAACTGGGATACCTTACACCTACTTGTGCCAGCCAGGCCTGGCAGCTAACCTCAACGTCATAGCGTCTACTCAAAACGGAGGTTTCATGAGCGAGCATCCCGAAATCGCCAAAGCACCGCTGGTTCTCCTTGTCGACGATCAGCCCTCGAATCTCGCGATTCTGCGGCGGCTGGTCGAGTCGACGGGCTATCGCACCTGTCAGGCCGATAACGGCGAGCTCGCAATTCAGCTGCTAGAAACCCTGCAGCCCGACGCGATGCTGCTGGATATCTTTATGCCGGTGCTTGATGGCTTTGGTGTGCTGCAGGCGGTGCGGCGGCACCCGACCCTGAGCTACACGCCGATTATTATTGTCACTGCGGCGGCGGAGCTGAACGTTCGCCAGCAGGCCTACAATGAAGGCGCCGACGACTTTCTGCTGAAGCCGGTCGACGCGGCCACCCTGCGGGCGCGGCTGCGGGTGGCGATTCGGCTGAAGCAGGTGCTGTCGCGCATGGATAAAGAGCGCGAACGGCTGGCCTTTATCGCCAATATTAGCCGTGAGCTAACCCACATCAACTCGCTCAACGGCATGCTCGACCATATGGTTCAGGTCTGTAGCACCGCCCTGCATGCCGACCAGGGCAACCTGATTCTGCTGGATCCAGCCTCGAGCGTGAGCGATGTGCTGGCCAACGCCCACACCCAGATTAATCTGCACGACGTGCAACGTGTGCTGACCGATGGGGCGGCCGGCCATGCGATCCGCAGCGGCGCCAGCGTGCGGATTGATGATGTGGTCAATGATCCGCGCTGGCTGCATATTCCGACCTCGGAGATCCAAAGTGGCTCGGCGTTGCTGGTGCCGATCGACGATGCCGACGGGCCGCTGGGTGTCTTGTCAATGTACCACCCCAGCCTGTGGTATTTCACCCCCGACGACCAGGCCCTGCTGGAGCTGGTTGCCTACCAGGTGGCCGGATTAATTCGACAGGCGCGGCTACGTGAGGAGCAAGTAACATTGACTGATCAACTTTCACTGCAGACCCGGCAGCTTCAGCTTGTCAACACGCTGGCCCAGTCGCTGACCTCAAACCTCGATCTCAGCACGCTGTACCAGGTCATCGACCAGCAGATGCAACAGCTGATGGGCCAGATTGCGGTGGGCTGGTATGCGCTGGGTGAGAACTCCACCACGCTGGCGTACTCATCGCGGGCGCAGCCCAATGTTAAGCGTGAGGTCGATTCGGTCACCCACCAGGCGATGCTGCAAATCGCCCAGCTCGATCAGACCACGCGCTTCTCGCTGCACGATGCGCCGCAAATTCCGATTATTACCGACCTGCTGGAGAGCGGCTACGAGGGCTGTATGGCGATCCCTCTGCATCAGCACGGTCGCCTGCTAGGTATTTTGATGATTGGCGCCTACGGCCGGCTATTTACCAGCGAGGAAGAGTCGCTGCTGGAGATGGCGCGCCCGCATCTGGCAGTGGCCCTGGCCAATGCCCAGGCGGTGGCAGATCAGTCGGCGCGGCATATTGAGCAGGCCGAGCTGCGCCATCTGCGCAACATGGCCGAGCTAGCCGGGCAGATGGCGCACCACTTCAACAACCTTTTTGCCGCTATTCTGGGCAATACCCAGCTGGCCGAGCTCGACGCGGTCAGCGAGGATCAGCAGATGCTGCTGGCGACGGTTGTCGATCAGGTGCGTGATGGCGCGGCGATGATTCGGCGTTTGCATCTACTCAAAGGTGGCGAGCGGGTCGCCCCGCCGTTTACCCTGGATGTTGAGGAGACGCTGCCCAGCCTGCTGGAGCATATCGCGCAAAGCACCGGCCTGCCGCTGGTCCACACCGAGATCGCGCCTAACCTGCAGGTTGCTGTCCACGAGCGCGAACTCCTGACCCTGTTTGGCGAGCTGCTCGCCAACGCCTATGAGTCAGGTGGCGATCCCGATGCGGTGGTGTTGCAGGCGCGGCAAACTGCACACCATGTCAGCATTACGATTAGCGACGCCGGCAAAGGGGTTGCGCCACATCTGGCAAGCGACATCTGGCGGCCCTTTCTGACCACCCATGGCCCGCAGCGGCTTGGCCTGGGCCTGCCAATTTGTGCCGCCGTGATGTGGCGCATCGGCGGCATCATCACCCTCACGTCGAATATCGACCGCCCAGGAATGACGGCGACGCTGCTCTTCCCCCAGGTTTCAGGAGGTCACTAGATGGCATTACCAGCTGTGCTGGCCTTAGATATCGGCTCATCGTCAACCCGCGCCATGCTATTCGATGCTGAAGGCACCGTTGTGCCGGGCACAACCACCCGGATCAAGTATGCCCTGCGCACCACCCCTGATGGCGGCGCCGAACTTGATGCCGAGGAGATGGTCGGCCACGCTGAACACTGTGTTGATCAGGTGCTGAGCGCGGGGGCCGGCCAGCCGGTTGTGGCGGTTAGCTGTGCGACGCTGGTGGGCAATATTCTCGGGGTCGGCGCCGATGGGCGGGCGCTGACGCCGGTGTGGACCTGGGCTGATACGCGGGCGGCGGCGTGGTCGGCCCGCCTGCGCCAGAGCTGGGACGAGGCCGCGATCTGGCAGCGGACTGGCTGCCCGCTGCACAGCGCCTACCTGCCCGCCCGCATGCTGTGGCTGGCTGAGGCCGACTCAGACCGCTTCAAAGCGGTGCGGCGCTGGCTGACGCTGGGCGAGTACCTGACCGAGCGCTGGCTGGGCCAGCCGCTGCTGAGCACCTCGGTGGCGGCCTGGAACGGCCTGCTGAATCGGGCGACGGCCAGCTGGGATCGGGATCTGTTCAATCTGCTGCCGATCGCTGAAGAGCAGTTTAGCGTCCCGCAGCACGGCAACCGCGTGTGGCGCGGGATGCAGCCGGCCTATGCCGCCCGCTGGCCGGCGCTGCGCGAGGCCGCCTGGCTGCCACCGCTTGGCGATGGGGTCGCCTCGAACTTTGGGGTTGGCGCGACCAGCCCCGCTCAGGTGGCGATCAATCTGGGGACGAGCGGGGCGCTGCGGGTGGTCACTGCGGTGGGCAGCCCGATCCCGGCTGGCCTGTGGTGCTATCGGGTGGACGCCGGGCGGGAGCTGGTCGGCGGGGCGCTAAGCAACGGTGGCAATCTGCTCCAGTGGGCGCAGGATACGCTCAATCTGCCTGAGCGCGATGCTGCCGAGCAGGCGCTGGCCGACATGCCAGCGGCGCAGCACGGCCTGACCGTGCTGCCGTACTGGGCTGGCGAGCGCTCGCCGGGCTATGCCGACTATGCGCGGGCCACCATCAGCGGCATGACCCTGCACACCACCCCGCTGCACATCCTCCAGGCGATCCTGGAGGCGGTGGCCTGCTCATTCGCGACGCTGCATAGCTGTTTACAGCCGCTGCTGCCGGCTGCGCACCAGGTCTTTGCCAGCGGCGGGGCGATTGAGCGCTCGCCGGTCTGGCAGCAGATGCTGTGTGATGCCCTGGGACGCCCGCTGGTGATCGGCGCAGCGGCGGAGGCCACCGCCCGTGGGGCGGCGGTATTTGCCCTTGAATCCCTCGGCTATCAGGCGCCGCACCAGTCGGCACCGACGATCACCCGCCAGCCCGACCTGGCGCGCCATGAGCAGTATCGGATTGCTACCCAGGCTGCTATGGCCTTGCGCCAGGCCGTCCTTGAGCCCAGAGCTTAGCAATTGTCCGATCCTAGTATTCCATCAGCGTGTCACCTGGGTTCTCTGCTATAATTCGAGCAGAAATCGATACTCTGAGCGTTTGTAGCGAGGATTTCTGTGTACCCACCACCGCCGCCCACCTACAGCCAATATGGCCCGCCGGTCATGTCAATTGGCGCCATCTGGAACGAAACGATTCGCCTCTTTCGCCGCCACTCGACCCTCTTTATGGGTCTGGCCGCACTACAGGTTATTCCTCAGCTCCTCCTATCGGTTGTGCTTCAGGCAACCGGCGTGCTTGGCCGCAGTCAGGTGCAGCTAGAGGCCGTAATAGCCGAGTTTACCCGCCGCTTCGAAGCAGGGAATAGTCAGGACACCTCGTTTATCAACGAGTTTCCCTGGGGCCTGCCGGTCAATGCGATTGCCCAGCTACTGGTCTGGAGCCTGGTAATTTTCTTTATCCAGTTCTTTGTCTTCCGCACACTGGCCATGGGCGCATCGGTGGTGGCGGTTGGCGATGCCTATGGCACCGGTGAGCCGAGCTGGGGCCGCTCGGTCCAGGGAGCCTTGCGCCACCTGCCGGCCCTGCTCTCGTGGGCGATTCTGGCCGGCTTTAGCTTCTTTGCCCTCATGATTCTCTTGCTGATCCCATGTCTGGGTATCTTCATGTGGTTTGGGGTTGTGCTCTTTCTGGCGATGCGCCTGCTGCTGGTGCCGCAGATCATTGTTGCCGAGGATGTCAATGTATTCACCGCAATGGGCCGCTCGTGGGAACTTACCCGTAACTCGTTCTGGCGCATGCTCGGGGCATGGCTGCTGTTTGTGCTGCTCATTGGCCTGCTGAGCGGGCTGATCACGACCCTGTTTAGCAGCGTGGTGGCCTCGGTCGCCGGCAGCACCTCTGGGGTTGCCATCGCCTTCACCCAGGGCCTATCGACGGTTCTTGGCCTGGTAACCATACCGCTGGCCTACATCGGCTTTACGCTGTTGTACTACGATCATCAGCGCCGGGCGACGGTGCCGCCACCAGCGCCACCCCAATATCCAACCTATACACCATATCAGTAATAAGGAATCGCCGCTCGGTGCTGCTCGCTGCTGCACCCCCGGTCGTTGCATACTTTCGAAGAGGGATGGTAATGGGTTTATTGCGTCGTTTAATTGTGATGCTGCTGGCGCTGCTGGTCGTATGGCCTGCCGCTGCCATGGCACAGTCCCCCGATCTGACCCTGGAAGAGTATGCCCAGCTGGTCCGTGAGGCGTTTGCGGCTGCCCAGCGCAATGACGAGATTGGTCTGCGCGAGGCGGCGACCAGGCTCACGGCGCTGAAGTCGGTGGCGGCTGCCGATGGCAGCGCTCTGCTGGTCAATAATCAGTGGCTGGCCGATGAGCTGGCCAAAAATGCCCCCAATATCCTGGCCATCCGCGAACGCTTAGGCGCGCAGGTTGAAGTTCTGACGATTGCCCGCACTAGCACTCCCGCCGATCTGGCCGAGCTTCAGACGATCCTCAATGCCCCGCCATTTGCCGAACAGGCCACGCCCGAACCGGGATCACGAGGAAGTTCCTGGTCCTGGAACTTCCTGGATTTTTTCTTCGGGGCCAATAATTTTGTCACCGGCTGTCTGACGGTGCTCGCGGTAATTGCGGTCACTGGCCTGGTTGGCTACATCATTATCTCCATCCGCAACGGTCTGTCGCGCGATGTCCGCCGACCGGTGGCCAGCGCTGCCGAGAAAGAGGAGCGCAACCTGAGCAGCGGCAAAGCCATTCAGCGGGCTGATGAGGTTGCTGTTGAGGGCGATTTCCGCAAAGGTGTGCGCTATCTGTACCTCTCCACGCTCTTGTGGCTGGAGGAGCGCGGGGTTTTGCGCTACGACCGTACGTTGACCAACCGCGAGGTGCTGGAGGCGGTGCCGAGCGGATCGCCGCTGCGGACGCGGCTCACGCCGGTGGTCCAGACGTTTGATCGGGTCTGGTATGGATTTGCCGAGATCGATCAGACGGCCTTTGATGCCTTTCGCCAGCAGGTGACGGCACTGCGGGAGGGTCGCTGATGCGTCGTATCTGGCCGTTTTTGATTGTTGGCATCCTCGTAGCCGGTGTGCTCTGGATTGGCTCGCTGATCGATGATCTGCCCAGCCTGGGCGTCCCTGGCTCGGTCTACAACACCGAAGAGAATGGGGGGGCGGCGCTCGAACGCTGGCTCATCGCGCTTGAGTACGATGTTGAGCGTATGGAGTACGTCGAGTGGGAGTTCACAGCCGAGCAGGATGCCTTGCTTATCCTGGCGCCCAGCACGTTTTTTCAGGCCGGCGAGACTGATACCGTTTTGGAGTGGGTGCGCGATACCGGCAGCACCCTGATCGTGGTCGACAGTGGCGAAAATGCGCTGCACCGCGATCTCGACATTGTGATGGCTGATGAGCCTGCGCCAGCCTCGATCAGCCCCAATCAGCCGCTCGGCAATCCGCCAGTCACCACGCTGAAGCCCCGCGGCCCCGCCATGGTCACCACCCGCCGTGATGTTGCGGTGCTGGCCGGAACCGAGGATGAACCGGTTGTGCTGGCGCTCGCCGAGGGCCGCGGGATGGTGTATTTCGTGTCGTGGCTGGATGTGATCACCAATCAGGGGCTGCGCGATGAAAACAACGCCAGACTGCTGCAAAACCTGCTCAGCCGCGTGCCGCAAGGTGGCACAATTCTGTTCGATGAGATCCATCACGGCCGGGCGCTGCCGCCGAAAGTTCCCCGCAAACCGGTGATTCTCTCGCCGCTGGTGGCGGGAATTGTGTATGCCTCCCTGGCGATCGGGCTGTGGGCCTTGCTGTCCGGGCGCCGCTTTGGCTCAATAGTGCCAACCCGCATGGAGGTCGCCCGCCGCTCAAGCGCCGAGTATGTCCAGTCAATGGCGGGGCTGTTTCAGCGCGGCCGCCAGACCGGCTATATCCTGGGCCACTATAAAACCGCGTTTAAGCGCCGCATCGCCAAGCCCTATGGCTTCAATCCGCGCCTGGCCGATGAGCAGTATGTGCGCGAGATCAGCCGCTTTACCACGGTTGATGAGGCCCGGCTGCTGGGCCTGCTGACCGCGCTGAGCAACTCCCGGCCATCAGAGGAGTCCTTGCTGCGCCTGGTCAATGCCGCCGATGAGTTTGCGGTCGAGTTTGAGCAGCAGCACTAGGGTTAGGGAGTAGATCTTTCCAAAATCCTGAAGGCGTTGGGCCCTAGCTAATGCTGCGCTAGTCATTATTTAATCGAATTCATAGGTGCGTTAGGATCGCAAATCCTGCTACCGTTTTTGGGAGGATACATGCTCGTACAACAGGTGGCCGAATATATGCGCCGCGAGTCAGCCAAAGTGCTGGTCGGCCAGGATGAAGCGTGGATGCAGTTGGTGGTGGCGCTGCTCAGTGGCGGCCATGTGTTGTTGGAAGGGGTGCCGGGCACCGCCAAAACCCTGATGGCGAAAACCCTGTCGTATCTCGTGCAGGCGGAGTTCAAACGCGTGCAGTTTACCCCCGACCTGATGCCCTCGGATGTGATCGGGACGACCGTCTATGAGATGAACTCGGGCGAGTTTCGGCTGCGCAAAGGCCCTATCTTCACCCAGATTCTGCTCGGCGATGAGATTAACCGGGCGCCGGCCAAGACTCAGGCCGCTCTGCTGGAGGCGATGGAGGAGTTTCAGGTCACGATCGATGGCGAGTCGCTGCCGCTGGCCGCGCCCTTTTTCGTGATCGCCACGCAGAACCCGATGGAGTACGAGGGCACCTACCCGCTGCCCGAGGCCCAGCTCGACCGCTTTTTGTTCAAGGTGCTGATCGGCTATAGCGCCCCCGATGCCGAGCACGAGGTCCTGCGGCGCTACAACACGGGCTTCAACGCGCGCAATCTGGCCTCGGCCAACCTGCAGCCCTCGATCACCCCCGAGACGATTGTGAAGTGCAAGGAGGAGATCGGCAATTTGCGGGTTGAGGATGGCATTATCTCGTATATCAACGCCATCGCCCAGGAGTCGCGCCGCTCACCAGATCTGCTGCTTGGCGGATCGCCACGCGCCTCGATTGCCCTGCTGACCACCGCCAAAACCTACGCCGCCATCCAGGGCCGCGACTATGTGGTCCCCGATGATGTGAAGTTTCTGGTGCGGCCGGTCTATCGCCACCGGATTATTCTGAAACCCGAGGCCGAGATCGAGGGGCTGAACGCCGATACCGCCATGACGCGCATTCTGGCGCGGGTTGAGGTTCCACGCTGATGATTCCATCGCGTCGCTTGCTGGGGCTGCTGTTGTTTGGCCTGGTGCCCGTGGTCGCCGCCGCCTCGAATGATCGGCTGTGGATCATCGTGTTTGTGTATCTGTTGCTGCTGACGGGTCTGGTGGCGTTCGATTGGCGGATTACGCCCAAGCCTGCGGCGATTGAGGTGGCGCGCATCAACGAGTCGAAGCTCTCGCTGGGGGCGCAGAATAAGATCACGCTGGCGCTGCACAACAGCAGTGAGCGGACCCTCGATATCGCCATCCGCGATGAGTTTCCGCTGCAGTTTCCCACCGACACGGTGTTCTTGCAGATCAAGCTGGCCCCGGACGAGGTTGGCGAGGTGGCGTATCATGTGCGTCCGACGCAGCGCGGCGACTATCGCTTTGGCAATATCAACCTGCGCTATGGCAGCGCGCTCGGCACGTTTCAGCGCCAGACCGCCGTGCCATTCGATGAGGTGGTCAAGGTCTATCCGAATGTGCTCGATGTGCGCAAGTACGATATGCTGGCCCGCAAGGGGATGTTGTTTGAGCTGGGGCTGCGCACGGCCAAGGTGTTTGGCTCGGGCACCGAGTTCGAGCGCCTGCGCGAGTACTCGCCCGACGATGAGTTTCGCTCGATCAACTGGAAGGCCTCGGCCCGCCGCAACAAGCTGATCTCCGCCGAGTACGAGACCGAGCGCTCGCAGTACGTGGTCACAGTGCTGGATACCGGTCGGCTGATGCGGCCGCCAATTGGCGATATCGCCAAGCTGGACTATGCCATCAACGCCGCCCTGATGCTGTCGTATGTGGCCATGCTCAAGGGTGACCACATCGGGATGCTGTCGTTCGCCGATCACGTCGGGCGCTATCTCCAGCCTCGTCGCGGCAAGGGCCAGTTCTACCAGATGCTGGAGCAGCTCTACAATCTGCCCTCGCAGCCGGTCGAGTCGGACTACGGCCGGGCCTTTTCGTATCTGGGGCTGAAGAACAAGCGCCGCTCACTGGTAGTGGTATTCACCGATCTCAGCACGCTCGATGCGGCTCGACCGCTGATCAGCCATCTGGCCCGGCTGGCCAAAACCCACCTGCCGGTCTGCGTGGTAATGAGCGACCCCAATGTGGTGGACTATGTCGGGAAAGCGGCCAGCGCCTCGCACGATGTCTACGAGCGCGCCGTCGCCGAGATGGTGCTCGACGAGCGGCGGCTGGTGCTGGATACGCTCAACCAGGCCGGGGTCTACACCATCGATGTGCCCGCCAACAAGCTGACCGTCTCGGTGATCAACAAATATCTTGAGCTGAAGGGCCGTGGGCTGATCTAAATCCATTCACCTCGCCACGGGGCATGATCACGTCGATCATGCCCCGTGGCTTAGCTGGAACAATTATCTGGGCAGCAACGTTCGTGAAGTAGCCGCGGCTGCAAGATGGAAGGCTGCTGCGCTTTGGCCATCTCAGCCCGGCATCACTGAATTTTGAGCAACAGCGCCGCCACAGTATGGTATGCTAGGCCCAACGACCTCTCTACACTAGGAGCCGTTTTGTGAAGACAAGCCATGTTTCGTTCCGCCGGATTTTTGGAATTGCCTCGGCGCTGATGCTTGGGGTAGCCATTGGTGGGCTGATCAGTATGTTTATTATTGCGATGTTCCTGCTGTAGCTTCATTCAGCAGCCTGCACACAGCGCGTCCGGCCATAGATTTGGCCGGGCGCGCTGTGGTTTTAGCCCGCTCAGGCGGTGATCTGATCCTGGTTGTCGAGGCTGTTCCAGGTAGCGTGGGTCATGCGCTGCGAGTTGAAGCTGGCGCCAATCCGGCCATCGGTGCCGACCAGAATCAGCCCGCCCTCGCCGCCCTCGATGCGGTCGCCGAGCGCTCGCACCGCCCGCTCGGCGGCCTCCTGCGGCGTCAGGCCAAGCTCCAATCCCTCGACGGCCCGGCGGGCCAGCAGTACCCGCGCCATGGCCTCGCCCCAGCCGGTGGTCGAGCAGGCTCCGGCGCTGTTGTCGGCGTAGAAGCCACCGCCCGGCAGCGGCGAGTCGCCAACCCGCCCAGGTGGTTTGCCGCTCATGCCGCCGGTCGAGGTGGCCGCCGCGACGTTGCCGGCGCTATCCAGCGCCACTGCGCCAACGG
>JACCRK010000090.1 GCA_013813565.1 Herpetosiphonaceae bacterium | reverse complement strand
CAGTATCAGCGCTATCGGCTGAGCGCCGAAGTGGTGAGTACTTTAAAAGCTGCGGCCGCTGAAGAAGATCGCCCCTGGCGCATTCTCGATGTTGGTGGGTATTTTCCGCCGCGTGATGGCATGCTGCCGCTGCCAAGCTTTCTGCCGGACAATGACACCCTCGTGGTCGATACGATGGAGTATGTGGGGCCGCACTATCAGCAGGCCAGCGGCACCGAGCTGCCCTTTGAGACCGGCTCGTTTGATGTCGTGATCAGCTGCGACACGCTGGAGCACATTCCAAGCGCCAGCCGCAATGATTTTCTAGCCGAGCTGCGGCGGGTTGCCGGCCGGGCGCTGATCGTGATCGCGCCCCACGCGCTGCCTGGCGTGCGCCAGGCCGAGCATGTGCTGGCCGAGGTCCTGACCGTCATCAAGCAGACCAACCAGATGCTGGATGAGCACTTTCAGTACGGGCTGCCGGTGCCTGAGCTGGTCGATACCTATCTGCGTGAGCAGCAGATTGAGTATGTCGCCTTCGAGAGTGGGTATCTTCCCCGCTGGCAGATGATGATGCTGCTGAAACATCAGCTGATGAGCCTGTCCAACTCCCAACAAACCCATATTCGGCTTGATCAAACCTACAACCAGCGCTTCTACCACCACGATCAGCGCACCCCTGGCTATCGCCGCGCCTACGTTATCGCCGCCGCCGACTACCAGCTCCCGGCAGCGCTGGTGGCCTTTGTTGAGCGCGCAGCCAGCCCGAATCCCAACGATATGCTGACCGACCTGCTGGAGGTTGCGCTGATGCCGCTGGTGCGCTCGAACACCCAGCTCCAGGCCACCTACGCCAACCTGGAGCAGCTGTACCTCGACCTGGTCAGCCACTACCAGGGCATGGCCGATCAGTACCAAAATCTTATGGAAAACTACCAGACTCTGAGCGGGAACTACCACGAGCTGTCCGGGCACTATCACAGCCTGGCCGCCAGCTTTCAAGACCAGGCCGGGCTGCAGGCGGCCCACACGCAGGCGGGGGTGCTGGAGGGCGAGAAGCGCGGCCTACAGCATCAGCTGGAGCTGCTGCGCTGGCAAAATGAGCTGCTGCAGCAACAGCTGACCAGCCCCAGCCACCGCCTGATCGGCTTTGTGCGCAACGTTGTCCGGCGTATTCGTGGACAGAAGTTGTAGGTATGAACAAGACATCACCACTTAATATTGTGTACTTTAGCGGCTGCGAGGGCGATACGCAGCGCTACCGCGCCCACCACCCCGCCGAACAGCTCCGCCGGCTCGGGCACAACGCCCAGGTCTTCTGGCAGACCGACCCGGCGGCGCTGACCGCGGCGGCCAGCGCCGACCTGATTGTGCTGCACCGGCCTGAGCCGACCCACTATCTTGAGGCCGTCCTGGCCGCCGCCCAGGGCTGTCCGCTGGTCTATGAGACCGACGATCTGATTTTTGATCGCTCGATGGTCGGCGAGATCCCGATTGTCAAGCAGAATCAGGGCTATCTGCATCAGCGCTGGGGCAACTATGCGCTGGGCAATGCGCGGCTGCTGGAGCGCTGCCACGCGGCCACCACCAGCACGCAGCCCCTGGCGGATCGGCTGGTCGCCTGCGGCAAGCCAACCTGGCTGCACCCGAATGTGCTGAGCGATGATCTGCTGCAGCTGAGCGATGCGGCCCGCCAGCGCCAGCGCCCCCAGCGCCCGCTGACGATTGGCTACTTCAGTGGAACCTTCTCCCACGACCGTGACTTTGCCCTGATTGGCCCGGCGCTGGTTCAGCTGTTGAAAAAACATCGCTCGCTGCGCCTGTTCCTGGGCGGCTGTCTCAACCTCCCCGAGCTGCTGTATCCCTTTGCTGAGCGCATTGATACCGAGCGCTTTGTCCCCTGGCGCGAGCTGCCCGAGCTAATGGCCCAGACCGATATCCTCCTGGCGCCGCTCGATGTCGCCGACCCGTTCACCCGCTGCCGCAGCGAGCTGAAGTATCTTGAGGCCGCCGCGCTGGCGATCCCAATGGTGGCCAGCCCCATCCCAGCCTTTGCCGGGGCGATCCAGCACGGGGCCAATGGCTTTCTGGCCACCTCGGTCGATGAGTGGAGCGCGGCCCTGGAGGGCCTGCTCACCAGCGCCGCGCTGCGCCAGCAGGTCGGCCAGGCCGCCTACGATCATGTGCGTTCCAGCTACACTTTTGCAGCCGTCGCGCCCAGGCTGGAGCAGATCCTGCACACCGTGCTGGATGACTATGGCCACAGCCCCGCCGGGCCGCGAGTTTTAGCCCCAGCGCTCCAGGCTGAGTGGCAGAAAGACAGCGCGCTGGCCGGCCGCTCAGTCTATATGATCACCGGCTGTGAGGCGGGCAACTCCGGCACCTACCGCTGCCGCCACCGCCAGCAGCAGCTCGACTATCTGGCCGTGCCGAGCCTGGTGGTCAGCCAGCCCAACGAGGGCTGTAACATGGCTGAGGCGATCAAGTACGACATTGCGATCTTCCACCGCATGATTATCGGCGATTTTGAGCTGAATCTGCTCGATATGCTGCGTCGGCTTGGCCGCCCAATCATTTTTGATACCGATGATCTGGTGTTTCGCCCAGAGCTGATCGAGTGGGTTGATGCGATCAAGGGCTGGTCGCCCGAGGATAAGGCTCTCTATCGCCAGGGGGTCGAGGGCTACCAGCGGGCGTTGCTGGAGTGCGATGCGGCGATTGTCTCGACCGAGCCGCTGGCGCAGATGGTGCGCGAGCTTGGCCAGCGGGCCTTTGTGGTGCGGAATGCGCTCAGCTGGGAGCAGATTGAGCGCGGCCAGCCGCTGGCCCAGGCCCGCTTTGCCCAGCCGCTGCCGACCCCCGCCGCACCAGTCGTGATCGGCTACTTCAGCGGCACCGCCACCCACAACCGCGATTTTGCCGAGGCTGCGCCCGCCCTGCTCCAGCTGCTCGCGCAGTTCCCGCACGTTCGCCTGCGAATTGTTGGCCCGCTGGAGCTTGAGGTCGATTTCACCCCGTTTAGCCATCAGATCGAGCGGCGCGAGCTGGTGCCGCTGAACGATCTGGCCCTTGAGGTGGCGGCGGTTGATATCGCGATCGCCCCGCTGGAGATTGACAATCCCTACTGTCAGGCCAAGAGCGAGGTGAAGTATATGGAGGCCGGCCTGGTCGGCGTGCCGCTCGTCGCCAGCCCCACCGAAGCGTTTCAGGTGGCGATCACCCCCGGCGTCAATGGCATGCTGGCGACGACGACCGCCGAGTGGCTGGGCGCCCTCCAGGAGCTGGTTGCCGACCCCGCCCGCCGCCGAGCGATCGGCCAGGCCGCCCACGCCGATGTGCTGGAGCGCTACACCCCGATCGCCCGCAGCCGCCAGCTGCGCGATGTGCTGGCGCCCCTGTGGGACGAGCTGGCCAGCAAGCGCCGGCCAGAGGCATTTACCGAAGTGCTTGTCACAAGCATCGATCGCTTCCAGAACCTCTACTGGACGCAGCGCATGGCCAGCCCGGCTGGCGGCCCCGACCCACAGGTCGCCACGCTGGAGACGGCCCTGCAGGCCAGCCAGGCCCAGGCCCAGGAGCTGCACGAACACCTTGAGCGGGTGGCGAATGGGCGCGTGATGCGCTTCCTCAATAGGCTCTCCCATTTGCGACACAAGTTTTTTGCGTAGGATCAAAATACCGTATGTTATCACCTAATCAAACGCCGAAGTTGCGCATTGCCTGGCTGCTGTTTCCGCCAATTATTGGCTCCGGGGGCTACAGCAATATTTTTCGGATTATCAATCTGCTCGCCTCCTTTGGTCACGACAATGTGATCTATATGCATCCGTATGGGTTTCCGGCGGACTCGCTGGAGCGGCCAGAGCGTTTCCTGCAAAAGTTTTTTGGCCCGATCTCGGCTCGCGTGCAGCTCTGGCCCGATGTGATCGATCAGGTTGATATTGCCCTGGCCACCCAGTGGGGCACTTTCGAGTATCTCGATCGCTGCGTTCCCGGCGTGGCCAAAGGCTATTTTGTCCAGGACTACGAGCCGTTCTTTTCGGCAATGGGCTACGACAACCTGAAGGCCGAGGCCACCTATCGCGCTGGCGTGCCCTGCATTACCCTGGGCAACTGGCTGGGAACCTTTTTGCAGGAGAAGTATGGCGCCACGACCTATCCGTTTGATTTCGCGGTCGAGCACGACCGCTACTATCCGCGGCCAGAGCTGCAAACCAAGCGCCGGCGGATTATTTTCTACGCCCGGCCCTCAACCCCGCGCCGCTGCTTTGAGCTGGGCATCAAGGCTCTGGAGATCGTCAATGCGCGCCATCCCAACGTCGAGATGGTTTTTTTTGGCGACAAGGACCTGAAAAATCAGTCGGTGCCGTTCAAGTTTGTCGATAAAGGCATCCTCGACCACGATGCGCTCACCACGCTGTACGCCTCGGCTACCCTGGGCATGGTTCTGTCGGCGACCAACCCCTCGCTGATGCCACCGGAGATGATGGCCTCGCGCTGCGCGGTGGTCGATCTTGATCTGCCGCCGAATCACTTTCTGATCGACCACGGCCAGACCGGCCTGCTGGCCACGCCTGAGCCCGAGCCGCTGGCCGAGGCGATCTGCCAGCTGCTGGAGGACGAGGCGCTGCGCCAGCGGATCCTCGACAATGCCGAGGCGCATGTGCGCGGCTTTAGCTGGGAGCATTCGGCCCGCCAGGTCGAGGCCGGCCTGCTGGCGATCGCGCCGCCGACCACCGAGCGGGCCAGCGAGCTGCGCATCGACCACGATCACTGGACCGGCGATGGCGTCACCCCAGCGCTGATGCCATCGTTCACGATTGGCCAGCGCTATATCCCGCAGCACGACCAGCTCTGCCGCGTCGACTTTGCCCTCAGCCGCACCAGCGCCGAGACACCGACGCTGCGCATCTATGATGGGATCCGCCCGGAGACGCTGCTCGTCGAGACCAACGTTGCCCGCAGCGAGCACGACTGGCTGATCTATGACTTTGCGCCGCTGCCCGCCACCCACCATCAGGCGCTTTACTTCACCCTGTCGGCCGATGCCGGGCCGGCCTTGCGCTTCGACTACCGGCCGGTTGCCGGCGGGGCGCTGGCCTATAACCATGTGCCACAGGCCGGCCAGCTGCTCTATCGCACCTACTATCGGCCCTCAACCATCTTTGCCGAGCCGCTAGGCGATGCGGCGCAGGAGCAGATTTCCTACCTCACCGCCCGCCAGGATCTGGCGACTGCCGAGTATCTGCTGCTGAGCGAGTACACCGACCGGCTGCATCGGCACGCCGCGCCGCAAAAATCCACGCTGCAGCGTATCCAGCAGGGCCTACAGCTTGTGCGCAACGGCAATCTGCGGGGGCTGGCCCGCGAAGCCAGCGCGTACGTCCGTTGGAGCATCGCCCGGCTAAGGCAGCGCTAGCTAAACATTATTTGGAGAAGGAGCAACCAGTGGTCTTAACCGAAGACGACCTGCGGATTATTCGCCAGGCCTACCGTGATGATAGCCGCTATGCTCGTTTCGTCTCGCCCCAGGCTAATGATGTTCTTGAGATCATGATCGATGACGAGTACTTTCCTGGGGTGAGCGACCCGATCGCGCTGTACGCGCTAACCTGGCTGCTCGATATCCTCAAGCCGAAGCGGGTCCTGCAGCTGGGCACGCACATGGGATTTTCCTCGGTTGTTATCGCCGATATCCTGACGCACCAGGGCCAGGATGGCCGGCTGGTCACGGTTGATCCGGCTGATAACTATCATACTGTGGCCAAGGAGTGGACCGAGAAAGCCGGCGTGCGCGAGCGGATCACGTTTCTTGATGGCTTCTCGACCGACCAGGAGATCGTCCGGCAAATCCTGGAGCTAGGCCCGTTTGATTTGATCTATCTCGACTCATCGCATATGTACGCGGCGACCTTAGAGGAGCTGCACCTGATTTTCGCCGAGCAGAGCTGGCTGGTCGAGCATGGGGCGCTGGTGCTCCACGATGCCGCCACCTATGCCCAGCGCTATGACTCGACCAACCAGGGCGGCGTGTATCGCGCCTTGAATGAGTGGATTGACGCCTACCCGGACCTCTACCATTTGCTGATCCTCGAGCCGCCGCTGTGGCCATCGGTGTGCGGGCTGGGCGTGGTGATGCGCCGCTCGACGACGGGGCAGACCGGGCTGCGTGCGCTCGAATCGGCGCAGAAAATCAGCCAGCTGGAAGCGACCCTCCAGCTGAAAAATGAGCATATCCTGCGCCTGGAACAGCTGCTCCGGCGGATTGAAAATGGGCGACTGATGCGGATATTGAAGCGTTTTAGTCGCTAGCAAAGTATATTCTTAGGTGAGGAGCATAGCTATGAGTCCATCAAATGTGCCTTCAGACGAAATTGTATGGGATGTCGAGTCCATCTATGATGGTGGCGAGCGCGTCACGCACTTATATCCGAATGATCTTTACTACTCGCACCTATCGATTTACTATTTTGCCTTACAGTTTTGCCAGGATGCGCTGGTGCTTGATGCCGGATCGGGATCGGGCTATGGGTCGGCGTATCTAGCCGATCATGGCGCACGGTTTGTCCATGGTATCGATGTGAGCGAAAAAGGCATCGCCTTTAGCCAACATTATTTTCAACGGCCTAACTTACAGTATCAAACGATGGATGTAGGACATATTACCGGCTTCGAGCCGCATACATTTGATTTTATTTTTTCTTCCAACGTCCTTGAACATGTTCCCGATATAAAGACATTCTTTCCAGCAGCCTGGCGCTTACTTAAGCCCGAAGGAACAATGCTGGTGGCTGTCCCGCCGGTTCCTCACATCGAGGGACAGGCTCAAAACCTGATGAATCAGTATCATCTTAATATTTGGTCGCAGCTCCAGTGGCGTTCCATGTTTCAAATGTATTTCTCTGATGTCGAATACTACCAACACCTCAATCAACCCGATGTCAATCTTGATGATTTTAACGCGCCTGAGGATGTTTCGATCACGGAACGGGACTTTGTTTTCAACCGCATACCCTATGATCAAATCCTTACAGCGCCGACCCACTCAGCGATCTTTGTGATCCGCAATCCGCGACCGAGCCATGAGTTACCCGATCCAGCTGCGCCGATTCGCTTTATTGATGACTCCTTTTGTTTGGCACCTGGCGATCAAGCAACGCGCGACCGGCTCGCCCGCTCAATGGTCCAGGTTTGCCACCGTGCGCTCAAGTATCTCGCCTACTACGATGAGCCAAAAGCAATGTCCGTAGCGGAACTTCAACCAGAAATAGGGGTTACCCAACATAACGATGCTGAGCGAATTCGTCATTTAGAAGCCATGCTTAGCAGCAATGCTGATTGGATTACCCGGCTAGAGACCAGCATTGCTGAAAAGAACGATCATATTTCTAAATTAGAAACTCTACATCGCCGGATTGGACATGGGCGACTGATGCGGATACTGAATAGATTTAGCCGTTAGCTCTCCCGTCAGAGCTGATCAAATATACGGCCCGGATCGCGATCCGGTGCTGAGGAGTATCCAGTGCTAGCAGAAATAACAACCCAGAATCTAGCCGACTGTCCCGTCTGTCATTCCAGTGACACCGAGCTTATTCTCACCCATCCTGAGGCATATATTGATCACCTGATGCTTCACGAATGCCGGAATTGCTCCGTGACCTATCTGAGTCCGCGGCTGACTCCGGAGTCGATCGTGTTCCTCGAAGAGGCCAGCACGGTCTATGACTTTACGCCCGCCGAGGTCGAGTACCAGGTCTCATGGCGTAAGGGCATCGTCGATCAGCTGACGCAGCTGGCAAAACGGCCGGGACGACTGCTGGATATTGGCTGCAACCGCGGCCTGCTGATGGAAAGCGCCCGCCGCGAGGGCTGGCATCCGGTCGGCGTTGAGCTATCGTCGGTGGCCGCCGAGCGGGCGCGGGAAGCGTTTGGCCTGGAAATCTACCCGGATCTGGAGGCCGTCTGGGAGCTGGAGCCATTTGATGTGGTGGTGGCATGGCATGTCCTGGAGCATACGCTCAACCCGGTCGCGTTTCTGCGCCAGGCCGCCGCGATGCTCAAGCCCGCTGGGATCCTGGCGCTGCAAGTGCCCTCGTTTGATTTCAGGGCCGAGTGGGTGGAGCGCAATCTGGCCGGCTCGCTGCTCTGTGCCGTCCACAACTTTTATTTCACTGCGACGAATATCCGGGCTGTGCTGGCCAGAGCCGGCTTAACCCCATTGTGGATCGATAACGATCCGCAATCGTTATTGCTGACCGCTTACTGTACCAGAACTGTCCCTGATGTGGACCAGCCAGCGCCAATCGATGTCAGTGAACTTCTGGAAGAGATGGCCGCGATCCAGGAACAAGCATCGAGCTGGTACAAGCGGGCCGAGGAGCTGGACGCGGCGGTCGCCGAGAAAAACCAGCACATCAGCCATCTGGAGGGCATGATCCGGCGCCTGGAGAATGGTCGTCTTATGCGGATTTTGCAGCGCTTCGCCAGGTAGCTCGCTGGATGCAGGGGGCTGGGAGCTGGCGTGTGTCAGGCTCCCAGCCCTGTTTGCTAGGCCACCAGCGCGTTCAGCGGCAGCCGCACGCTGAACACGCTGCCCGACCCCGGCGTGCTCTCAACCTCAACCGTGCCACCATGGAGCGTAATAATCTCGTTGACCACATACAGTCCCAGCCCCATCCCAGGGGTGTGGAGCGAGTCGACATTGTTGGCGCGATAAAACAGATCAAACAGATGCGGCAGATTCTCCGCCGCAATCCCAATCCCCACATCACAAATCTTGATCAGCACCGTGCCGGCCTCGCGGATGACATGGATCTCAACCGCGCTGCCAGGATCGCCATACTTGATCGCATTCTGCACCAGGTTGTAGAGCACCTGTTCCAGCCGCGACTCATCGCCCTGAATAATGATCGGCGTGTCTGGGGTAAACACATGCAGCCGATTGGCGGTAAAGAGCGGCTGCATCTCATCGACCAGCCGGCGGATCAGCGCGACGATATCCAGCGGGGCCGGCTGGATCACCAGCTGGTTCGACTTCAGGCGCGATAGATCCAGCAGCGACTCGATCATGCGCTGCAGCCGCTGGACCTGGTTGGCCAGGGTGCGCAGGACCCGCTGGTTCTGCTCCGGGGCCATGGCCTCATTCTTGTCCTGCCAGCGCTGGAGCAGCTGGATATAGCCAGAGATGGTGGTGATCGGGTTTTTGAGCTCGTGGGCGGCTACCGACAGAAACTGGTCGCGCATCCCCAGCGCCGCCTGGGCCTCGTTGTAGAGCCGCAGATGCTCCTGCTCAATCCGCCTGCGCTCGGTGATATCGCTGACCGCAAGCACCGCCGCCGTGACCCGGCCGTGGATGACGATCGGGATATTCGAGCAGTAGACCTGCACAAACGAACCATCTTTGTGGATAAAGTGGTCCTCGTGGTTGCGAATGCCGTGTTTGCTCTGAAAGACCCTGCTCAGCGGACACTGCTCGATGGTAAACGGCCGGCCATCGGGGTAGTGATGGTGGAGGCAGTCGTGCAGCCTCTTGCCGGCCAGCTCGGCCTGGGTCCAGCCAAACATTTCCTCGGCGGCTGGGTTGACATAGGTTACGCAGCCAGCCGGATCGAGCATAAACAGCGCCTCGGCAGTGGTGGTGGTGATGGCCTGGTTGAGGGAACGCTGGTACTCGATCTCTTCAAGCATTAGGTCTGGACTAAGGGTATCAGGTTGAATATCCATCATGGTGTTTCCTTGTCGCTCTGATGCTGCTGTCACCAGAGGCCTAGTGAATGATGTGTTTGCCTTCGTGCTCCCTGCTAGATTAAAATTGCTGAACCACTAAAAGCAACTACCATACCGCAAATGATGATGGACAATAGCTGGATAAACTCTGTTCAACCATGTTCATCGCGCCGCAGGCTCAGTGAGCGTGGACATGCAGCAGGATCGGCTATACTTGGCAATTATCCTAAGGAGCGAACCAATGCCCCCCTCTGAGCTTCTCCCCGACGAACCCCGTATCCAGGCCGGCTACGACCAGATGTGGCAGCAGAGCGCTGGCGATCTCGCCCATGGTAGCGTCGATGTTGACCCGGTCCCTGACGATACGAGTCGGCGCTGGGGCCTCAGCATTATCGCCCGCATCCCCACCGATCAGGCGGCGCTTTTCACTGATATCAGTGCCGCCCTGCGACCGTGGACCGGCGAACACCACACCTTCTACACGGCCGCGAATCTGCACCTCACCGTGCGCTCCTGCGAGTTCTACCGCAGCACAATCGCGCCAGATGATGCCGCACTGCGGGACTACCAGCGCGTTTTGCACGATGTCGCCGCCCAGACTCCGCCCTTCAGCATCCGCTATCGCGGCCTGGCGGCCAACCGGACTGGGATTATCGTGCAGGGCTTTCCGCAAACCAGCCACCTCCAACAGCTGCGCCAGACGATCCACCAGCGCCTCCAGCAGCTTGGCCGCACGCCTGGCCCCGAGGCCGAGCAGGTGCGCTACGGCGCCCACGTGAGCCTGGCCGTGTTTGCCGGGCCGCTGGCCGATCCGCAAATGCTCGCCAGTTTTATTGAGCGCCAGCGCACCCACACCTATGGCTCGGTGACGATCACTAGCCTGGAGGTGGTGCGCTACCAGCGCAGCCTCCAGCAGGTCGCGATCACGCCATATGCCCAGGCGGCGCTGGTCAGTGCGCGTTAACGTACTGTGCCCTGCTTGCTATAATGGCTACAGCAAGCCCCACTTCGCCCTTTTTAATGATGGAAGCTACCATGGACAACACACCCTCGCTTGAGATTCACCGGGCCGGATCGTTCAGCGGCGATATTGAGCAGTACGAGCTGATTATCGCCTGCCTGAGGGCTGAGATCGCGGCGTTTCCGCCGGCGCTGCGCACGCTGGTGCAGCCTGACCTTGACGCGCTGACGCCGGGCGAGTTTAGCCAGGTGGCGGCCTTGCTGCCCCACTGGCTGAGCGACCTCGCGCCGGTCTCAGCCGAGGTGGCCCGGCAGCTTGGGCTGGCCCAGCTGTACGGCTGGTGGTACTACTGGGTTCAGGATGATCTGCTCGATGGCGCGAAGGCCCCGGCGGCGCTGCTCGGCGGCCATCTGGCGCTGCTGCGGCAGGTGGCGATCTACACCGAGCTAGGGCTGGCCGCCACGCCGTGCTGGGCCGCGTTCGAGCGATTCAATCTGCGCTCGGCGGCCGGCTACGCCAGCGAGCTGGCCACCCGCTTCAGCAGCCTGAGCCAGCTGACGCCGGAGCTGGTCGCCGGACCGGATGTGCAGCTGATCCTCGACCGCGCCGCGCCGTTTTTCTTCAGCACGCTGGCCCAGCTTCAGCTCGCCGGGATCCCCGCGGCCGACCAACGGATGCAGATCATTCCGGCGGCGCTGCGCTGTTTCACCGCCGCCCGCCAGCTCAACGACGATGCCAGCGACTGGCTCGACGACCTGCAGTCCGGCCACCTGAACGTGGCCGCCGCGCTGCTCATGCGCTACCTCTACGCGCACCAGATCATCCACAGCACCGCCGACTTCGACCTGGAGCGCCTGGTCGGTCTGCACATTCGGGTGGAGCAGTTCTGGGTTGAGCTGGAAGCCACAACCCAGTCGCTGTGCACCGAGGCGCTGGCGCTGCTGGCGCCGCTTGGCCCGTGCCGCCTGGCCGCCCTGGTCGAGCGCCAGATGCAGCAGAATCAGGCGCGCTGGGATTCCGCCCGCGAGTATCGGGCCAACCTGCGCACGCTGTTTGGCGTCGAGGCGCTGGTGGCGTAGGCTGGCGCCGGCCCACCCCGAGCCGAACGGTGCGCCCTGGTCCGGCTCCGTCTCTACGAGCGGGCGGTGCAGATTATCACCGGGCCGGGCGCACCAAATACCCAGCGCGCCGTGTGATAGAATTGGCGGGTGCCGGTGTTCCCAGACCGTAATCAATGGGCCAGGCGCCGATTTTCAGGGGCGATTTACAATGGAGTATGTGATGATTACCGCTTTTGTGCATATTCAGACCGTGCCAAGCGCCACCAGCCAGGTGGCCAGCCAGCTCGCCAAGATCGAGGGTGTGGCCGAGGTGTACTCGGTCACCGGCGAGTGGGACATCATTGCGATCGTGCGGCTGCCCGACTACGAGCAGCTGGCCCGGACGGTCCCCGACCAGATCGGTGCCACGGCGGGGATTGTCCGCACCTCCACCGTGCTGGCGTTTCGCTCGTACACCAAAGAGGACATCGCGGCAACCTGGGATATTGGGCTGTCGTAGCAGCTAGCGGCTAGTAGGCTTGTGGCCAGTTATATTGGTAGATCCATATGGAATAGTAGCAGCTATGGGCTAGCTGGTACTTGAAAGGACACACTGATGGGACGTCTGCTGAAGTGGATTGTGATTGCGCTGATCGCCTTCTGGGTGATTGGTCTGGTTATTCGTCTGAGCATTCGGCTGCTGATCTTTGGCAGCATCGCATTTGCCGTGCTCTATCTGATGGGGGTGGTCGGCAAGCGGCGCTGAGCCTGCGGCGGGCTACTGCTGCTCGGCGCCATTGAAGTGGAGCAGCACCAGCGTCACATCATCGTGCTGCTCGCCGGCCCCGATAAACGCGGCCACCTGGGCCAGGGTGTGGTCCAGGCTCACATCGAGCGAGCTGTGGATTGCGTGGTTCGTAAACAGGCTTTCGATCTGCTCGAAGCCAAACATCACGCCATGCTCATTGCGCGCCTCAACCACGCCGTCGCTCATCAGCACAATGCTGTCGCCGGGCTGGAGCGGCAC
>JACCRK010000078.1 GCA_013813565.1 Herpetosiphonaceae bacterium | reverse complement strand
GCGCTGGTGGGGCTGGTGGCCGCCTCGGTGGGGGCGCTGGTCGGGCCGGCGGCGCCCGGAGAATCTGGGGTGCCGACGGTAGACGTGCTGGCGTTCAGCGGGATCGCGGCGATCGGTTCGCTGGCGGACTCAGGGGTTTTAAAAAAGCTGTAGCCGACCACGCCAAGCGCAAGGACAAGCGCGAGAGCGCCTGCGATGATAATCCGTTTCAACATCCGTTTTCTCCTATATCTGAGCTGCGTATCACACGTGGGCTGGATGATAGCGACTACGTATCATCCAGCCCTCTGGTTTTTAAGCATAGCCGAGATCTATAAAGAATGTGTGTAGAAAACCGCGCTTTTTGATTAAGCTCCGATGAATATGCCTAGAATAACAACATTACGTCAACTCTCCAGCCCATCCGCAACATTGGAGCGTGATCAAATACCGCTAAGCCGACTATTTTGCGCGATCGCTCCACGGATCGCACGATCCGATCATTTAATCGCCAGCTGAAACTGATTAAAACCTCGCTCAATTAATTTCAAATGAGCAAATTTGAGCGGGCTGAGCTCTATAGAAGTTCTTTACAAGTGCTTGGTATGCTGCAAGTATCAGATTGAGGTTGCTGATAACCTCATTGTATAAAGGAGCATCACCATGAACCGTAAAACACTGCTACGCTGGGTTGGCGGGACCGCCCTGGCCGGATCGTTGCTGACCGGCGGCCTGGTCCTCGACGGCGCATTTGCCCAGACACCGACCACCGGCCCGAGCCAGACCCCAGCAACCGCGCCCGATCCCCAGAACGCCCCGCCGCTGCGCGGACTGGACTTTGGCGGACGTGGCCACCGCGGCGGAAAGATCGATCTGGTTGCGGCGACCGCATCGGTCACCGGGCTGACCAGCGACGAGGTTCTGCAGGCCCACCAGGCCGGCAAGACGTTCGCCGCCATCGCCGAGGAGAACGGCAACACCGCCGATGATGTCGTCAAGGCCGCCATCGCCCAGCTAAAGACCACCCTGGATGCTGAAGTTGCCGCCGGCACGCTGACCCAGGCCCAGGCCGACGTCCAGCTGGCCCAGGCAGCCACCAAAGCCAGCATGATGGTCAGCCAGGTTGGGATGCCCGGCAGCCCAGGTCGTGGCGGCCCAGGTCGTGGCGGCCCAGGTCGTGGCGGCCTTGACATGATCAGTGCAACTGCCGATGTCACTGGCCTGAGCGTCACCGAGGTTCAGCAGGCCCACCAGGCCGGCAAGACGTTCGCCGCCATCGCCGAGGAGAACGGCAAGACCGCCGACGATGTCATCAAGGCGACGGTCGCCAATGCGAAAACCCGCCTCGACGCCGCAGTAGCCGCCGGCACGCTGACCCAGGCCCAGGCCGACACCCAGCTGGCGCTGGTGACCGAGCAGGCGACCGAGCAGGTCAACCACGTTGGGATGCCCGGCGGCCCTGATGGCGGCCGAGGACGGGGTGGCCGCCACGGCGGGCTGGATCTGATCGGGACGACCGCTGAGGTCACCGGACTCACCATCGACGAGGTCCGCGCTGAGCTGGCGGCTGGCAGGAGCCTGGCCCAGGTGGCCCAGGATAACGGCAAAACTGTTGACGATGTTATCGCCGCCCTGGAGACCAATGCCAAGAGCAGCCTGACCCAGATGCTGGAGCAGGCCCGCACCCAGATGGCGACCCCCGGCGGTCGCTAATCCCCACAAAGCGCCCGAGTGCGAGAGTCAACAGCGCTCGCACTCGGGCGTTGTTGGCTGCCGGAGGCGATTAGCCCCGTGGTAAATCCACCTATTTCCAGCAGGTTGTCGGTTGATATTGATCGTGGACTAGCCATCGCGGCCGAGACACAGCTGTAAGGGGTTTCACCATGTCCGCCCAGCTGGCAGCAACGCTGATCACCCTGGCCTACGCCCTTGCGCCACCCTCAAACAGTACCGCCGGCAGATCGAGGGCGGCCTGCACATCCTGAAAATAGCGCCCGACGTGGATCCCATCCATCAGAGCGTGATGCACCTGGACCGACAGCGGCATCTTCCAGACCCCCGCCTCAAGCGTATATTTCCCCCAAGCGATCCGCGGCACCGAGTCGGCGGGCTTGAGGTCGATCGGGTGCATCATGTTGGTGAAGGCAACCCACGGGATGCTGGTCATAAACAGCAGATCATCGATCCCAGGCTCATCCTCCAGGTTCGGATTGGCCTTGGTGTAGGCGATCTGGGCGGCGGCGCCGGGGGCGAACTCGGCCCAGGTCGCGGCATACGGAATAGTGCAGAAGCTGAATAGGTCGCCCTCGGTCAGCAAGGTTGTGGCTGGATGGACCAGCGCGTGCTCGACCACCTGATCCCCGTGAATCCGATAGCGAAACTCCACCCGCTGATTGGCGACCCAGGCCAGCAGGTAGGTCATGGCGATGCTGAAGGAAACCCCGGCCGCTTTGGTCGCCGCGTAGAATCGGGTGATATCGACCGGAGCGCACAGGCTAAAGTGCGGGTAGGTCATCCCCCGATAGAGTTCAAAATGCTTCCGTCGCGGCCACGTCTCCAGATCAATCCGCTGCATGGCAGTCTCCAGGCTAGAATTCCACCCCTCAATTGTTACCACGAGCGGCCAGCTTGTCAAAGGCGCACTGCGCCACTCGAACATGGACGACAGAAGATCGAACATGTTCGATAGACACCCTGCCCGATTGATCTCTATACTCAGATCAAAGCCTATCTTCACAACCTGGATCTATTTTGACAAACTGTATCAGGGTTATCGACCTACACTGATAAGGAGCGCACCATGCATCGACGATCGTTCACCCACACAGCGGCGAATTTGAACCTGTGGCTCAAGGCCGATCGCGGCCTGACGCTGAGCAACAGCGTATCGGCGACCAGCCGGCTGGACCAGTCGGGCAATCAGCATCATGTTTCCCAGAGCACCGGCGCCGACCAGCCGCGCTACCAGGCCGCCGCCATTTAAGCCAGCGATCTCTTCACCCCAAGTAGCGCTTCTTTCACCAAACCCCGCTTGAGATACCCTACAATCAAACAGTCTAATGATGTTTCATCACATTGCTAGCTCAACCTACATCTCTTCTTACCGGTTGCCTAAGATCGGTTTTGGTGGCCGGTGCTATTCCAGATGGAGACACCCATGGCCCAACATATGGTCACGATTGATGGCAATGAGGCGGCGGTAGCCATCGCCTATCAGCTGAGCGATATTATTGCGATTTACCCGATTACGCCTTCGACCTCGATGGGCGAACAGGCCGATGCATGGATGGGGCAGGGGCAGCCGAATCTATGGGGCACCGTTCCCGAGGTGATCGAGATGCAGTCCGAGGGCGGCGCCGCCGGGGCCCTCCACGGCGCGCTCCAGACCGGCGCGCTGGCCACCACCTTCACGGCCTCGCAGGGCCTGATGCTGATGCTGCCAAATATGTACAAAATTGCCGGCGAGCTCACCCCAGCGGTGTTTCACGTTGCCGCCCGCGCCCTGGCCGCACAGGGGCTCTCGATCTTTGGCGACCACTCCGATGTGATGGCCACCCGTGCGACCGGCTGGGCGCTGCTCGGCGGCCACTCGGTGCAGGCCGCCCACGATCTGGCCCTGATCGCCCACGCCACCACGCTACAGGCTCGCGTGCCGTTTCTCCATTTCTTCGATGGCTTTCGCACCTCCCACGAGATCAATAAAATCGCCCCGGTCGACAGCAGCGTCATTCGGGCGCTGATCGATGACACGCTGGTGCAGGCCCATCGCGCCCGCGCCCTCAGCCCGGAGAACCCGGTCATCCGCGGCACCGCCCAGAACCCCGATGTCTATTTCCAGGCCCGCGAAAGCGCCAACCCCTACTATCAGGCCTGCCCGGCGCTGGTTCAGCAGACGATGGATCGCTTCGCCAGCCTGACCGGCCGCCAGTATCATCTGTTCGACTACACCGGTGCCGCCGACGCCGAGCGCGTGATCATCGTGATGGGCTCGGGCGCCGAGACCGCCAGCGCCACCGCCAGCTATCTCCAGGCGCAGGGCGGGAAGGTTGGGGTGATCAATGTTCATCTATTCCGACCGTTCTCGGTGGCCGATTTTATTGCGGCAATCCCCGCCACGGTGCGCTCGATCGCGGTGCTTGATCGCTGCAAGGAGCCTGGCAGCATCGGCGAGCCGCTCTATCAGGATACGGTCACGGCGCTTGCCGAGGCCATGCGCAGCGGCCAGACGCCGTTCAGGGTGGCGCCCCACGTCATCGGCGGGCGCTTCGGGCTTTCCTCGAAAGAGTTCACCCCGGCGATGGTCAAGGCGATCTTCGACGAGCTGGCCAAGCCCGAGCCGAAAAATCACTTCACCATCGGGATCAACGACGATGTCACCTACACCAGCCTGGACTATGACGCGCGCTTCTCGATCGAAGATCCCCACTCGGTCCGCTGTATCTTCTGGGGACTTGGCTCCGATGGGACCGTCGGCGCCAACAAGAATGCCATCAAGATCATCGGCGAGGAGACCGCTAACCATGCCCAGGGCTACTTCGTCTACGACTCGAAGAAATCCGGCTCGGTCACAATCTCGCACCTGCGCTTCGGCCCCAACCCTATCCAGTCGCCCTACCTGATCTACGAGGCCAGCTTTGTGGCCTGCCATCAGTTTGGCTTTCTCGAGCGCTACGATATGCTCAGCGCGGCGGTTCCGGGCGGGATTTTCCTGCTCAACAGCCCGTATGGCCCCGCTGAGGTCTGGGATCAGCTGCCCCAGGAGGTCCAGGCCGCGATCGTGGACAAAGATCTCCATTTCTATGTGATCGATGCCCAGACCGTGGCCCAGCAGACCGGCCTGACCCGCCGGGTCAACACGATTATGCAGACCTGTTTCTTCGCCATCAGCGGCGTGATGCCCGCCGACGAGGCCATGGCCGCGATCAAGCACAGCATTGAGAAGAGCTACGGCAAGCGCGGCGCGGCGGTGGTGCAGCAAAACTTCGCTGCCATCGACAGCACCCTGGCCAACCTGCACGAGGTCTCGGTGCCGCTGTCGATTATGCACGCCACCAATCGCCAGGCGGTTGGCGGGGCCGGCGCCGGTGTGACGAACGGCAACGGCGCAGCGAGCCTCGACCCGACGTTCATTCCGCTCTCGGCCATCCAGCGCCGCGAGCCAGTCGCCGCCGGGGCGCCCGACTTTGTGCGCACCGTGCTTGGCCCAATGATCGCCGGGACTGGCGATAGCATTCCGGTCAGCGCACTGCCCAACGATGGCACCTACCCCACCGCCACCTCGCAGTGGGAGAAGCGCAATATCGCGCTGGAGATGCCGGTCTGGGACCCCGATATCTGTATTCAGTGTGGCAAGTGCGCCTTTGTCTGCCCGCACGCCGTCATTCGCATGAAGGTGGTCGAGCCGAGCGCGCTGGCCGATCAGCCGGAGAGCTTCCTGACTGCGCCCCCGCGCTTCAAGGAGTTCCCCGATCTGGTCTATACCCTCCAGATCTCGCCTGACGACTGCACCGGCTGTGGGCTGTGTGTCGAGGCCTGTCCGGCCAAGGACAAGCGCCAGGTCAGCCACAAGGCGATCAACATGGTGCCACAGCCGCCCATCCGCGACCGCGAGGCGGCCCACTGGGACTACTTTATGGGCTTGCCCGATCTGCCCCACAGCGCCATCAATCGGTCGGCGATCAAAAGCTCGCAGCTGCTGCGGCCGCTGTTCGAGTTCTCCGGCGCCTGCGCGGGGTGTGGCGAGACGCCCTACATCAAGCTGATGAGCCAGCTGTTCGGCGATCGGGCGATCGTGGCCAACGCCACCGGCTGCTCATCGATCTACGGTGGCAATCTGCCGACCACGCCGTGGGCCTGCAACAGCACCGGCCAGGGCCCCGCCTGGGCCAACTCGCTGTTCGAGGACAACGCCGAGTTTGGCCTGGGCATGCGCCTGACCCTGGATAAGCACGCCGAGTACGCCAGCGAGCTGCTGCCCCACTTCGCCGATCAGCTTGGGCCCGACCTGGTCGCCGACCTGCTCGGTGCCGACCAGTCGAATGAGCTCGGCATTGGCGAGCAGCGCGAGCGGGTCCAGCTGCTCAAACAGCTGCTGAAGGCCAGCGCCGACCCGCGCGCCCACGAACTGATCAGCATCGCCGACGCGCTGTGCCGCAGAAGCGTCTGGCTGATCGGCGGCGATGGCTGGGCCTACGATATTGGCTACGGCGGCCTCGATCACGTGCTGGCCTCAGGGCGCAACGTCAATATTCTGGTGCTCGACACCGAGGTCTACTCCAACACCGGCGGCCAGGCCTCGAAATCCACCCCGCGCGCCGCCGTGGCCAAGTTTGCCGCCAACGGCAAGCGCACGCCCAAGAAGGATCTGGCGCTGCTGGCGATGGCCTATGGCAGCGTCTATGTCGCCCGCATCGCCATGGGCGCCAACGATCAGCAGACCCTCACCACCTTTTTGGAGGCCGAGGCCTACGACGGACCCTCGCTGATCATCGCCTACAGCCCATGTATCGCCCACGGCTACGATCTGCGCTTCGGGCTGCAGCAGCAGAAGCTGGCGGTTCAGTCCGGCCACTGGCCGCTGTTCCGCTTCAACCCCGACCTGGCCGAGGCCGGCCAGAATCCGCTGGTGATGGACTCGAAGCCGCCAAGCGTGCCGCTGGAGCAGTATGCCTACAACGAGACCCGCTACCAGATGCTGCGCCAGAGCGATCCCGTGCTGGCCGAGACCCTGATGCGCCAGGCCAAGGCCGATGTCGCCCGCCGCTGGAAGCTGTACGAGCAGATGGCGCTGATCTATGCGCCGGCGGAGCCTCATTCCGTTGGCTGAGCCTGTCGAAGCCGGTGTTTTGGCGTCAACAAACTCAGCCAGTCTAAGGAGATTGCTATGATCGATCTATCGACCACCTATCTGGGGCTTCAGCTTAAAAATCCGTTGGTCGCCTCGGCGTCGCCGCTGTCCAAAGATGTCGAGACTGTCCGCCACCTGGAGGCGGCCGGCGCCTCGGCGGTGGTGATGTACTCGCTGTTCGAGGAGCAGATCGAGTTCGAGCAGGCCAGCCTGCACTACTATCTGACCCACGGCAGCGACACCCACGCCGAGGCGCTGAGCTATTTCCCGCCGCTGGATCGCTACAATGTCGCGCCGAATGCCTACATCGAGCATCTGGCGCGGGTTAAGGCGGCGGTGAAGATTCCGGTCATCGGCAGCCTGAACGGGGTATCGGCGGGCGGCTGGACCGAGTATGCCCGCAAAATCCAGGAGGCCGGGGCCGATGCGCTCGAGCTGAACCTGTACACGCTGCCAACCGACCCCGACCAGACCAGCGCCGAGCTGGAGACCGAGTATCTGGAGCTGGTGCGCCAGGTGCGGGCGCAGGTTAAGATCCCGATCGCGCTCAAGCTTAGCCCGTTTTTTACCAGCCTGCCCAATATGGCCCGCCGCTTTGTCGAGGCCGGCGCCGATGGTCTGGTCCTGTTCAACCGCTTCTACCAGCCCGACTTCGATCTCGAGCACCTGACTGTGGTGCCGCACCTGACCCTGAGCACCTCCGAGGATCTGCGCCTGCCACTGCGCTGGATCGCAATTCTGTATGGGCGTGTCGCGGCCGACTTCGCCCTGACCAGCGGCGTCCACAGCTCGATCGATGTGATCAAGTCGATGCTGGCGGGCGCCCAGGTGGCCATGCTCACCTCGGAGCTGCTGGCCCACGGCATCGACCGCATCGGCGATATCCTGATGGGCATCCAGCACTGGATGGAGCTCAACGAGTATCAGTCGATCGAGCAGATGCAGGGCAGCATGAGCCAGCGCTCGGTGGGCGAGCCGGCGGCGTTTGAGCGGGCCAACTACCTCAAAATCCTCAACACGCTCGATCACCGGCTGCCCTACGCCTGGTAGAGCCAGCTTCGACAGTCGGACACAGCAATGGGCAGGGCGGATTATGCATCCGCTCTGCCCATTGTCATTTAACAAACTTCGCTTCGTGCTGGTGTTCAGACTCGCGAGCGGGTGTCGTGTTTCTTCGTGGACAGCAACCAGATCAACGCTGGGCAACCACCTCACTGTGGTGCTGCTGGCCGCGCAGTGGCTCGCCCTCAGCCTGAAGCGCCGCATACTCGGCCTCGGTGAAGATGCGCGAGCGGGTCAGAAAGCGCACACCCTCGGGCGCCTCAACCGAGAACCCGCTGCCGCGTCCCTTGACCACATCAATCGTCAGATAGGTATGCTTCCAATACTCGAACTGCGGCCCGCTGATATAAAAGGGGCAGCCGGCGATCTCGCCCAGGTACACATCATACTGCCCGACCCGAAAATCGTTGCGCGGATAGCACATTGGCGCGCTGCCATCGCAGCAGCCGCCCGACTGATGGAACAGCAGCGGGCCATGGATAGCGGTCAGCTTTTCGACCAGCGCGCTTGCGCTGTCGGTCGCCTCCACCCGATTAATCGCCATCATATCCTCCTGTGACACGAACGAGCGAGGAAATTCCTCGCTCGTTGGCCATACCACACCTCATTTTCCAGCTGCCAGTGCCTAGAAATAGCCCATCGGATTCGGATCGTAGCTGACCAGCAGATTCTTGGTCTGCTGATAGTGATCAAGCATCATCTTATGATTTTCACGCCCGATGCCCGAGTTCTTATAGCCGCCGAAGGCCGCGTGCGCCGGGTACAGATGGTAGCAGTTGGTCCAGACGCGGCCGGCCTTGATCGCCCGGCCCATGCGGTAGGCCGTGTTGGTATCGCGGGTCCAGACGCCGGCGCCCAGGCCATACAGCGTATCGTTGGCGATACTGACAGCATCATCGAAGTCGCTGAACGAAGTCACCGACACGACCGGCCCAAAGATCTCCTCCTGGAAGATCCGCATCCGATTGTTGCCCTCGAAGATCGTTGGCTGCACATAGTAGCCTTCCGACAGCTCACCGCCGAGGTCGGCCCGCTCGCCACCGATCAGCACTTTGGCGCCCTCATCCTGGCCAATGGTGATGTAGGACAAGATTTTCTCCAGCTGATCGTTGGAGGCCTGCGCCCCAACCATCGTGGCCGGGTCGAGGGGATTGCCCTGAATGCAGCGGCTGGTCCGCTCGATCGCCATAGCCAGATAGTCGTCATAGATCGACTTCTGGATCAGCGCGCGCGATGGGCAGGTGCAGACCTCGCCCTGGTTGAGCGCAAACATCGTGAAGCCTTCCAGCGACTTCTCGACGAAACTATCCTTCTGGCTGAGCACATCGGCAAAGAAGATATTCGGCGACTTGCCGCCTAGCTCCAGCGTCACTGGAATGATATTCTCCGAGGCATACTGCATGATCAGGCGGCCGGTGGTGGTCTCGCCGGTGAAGGCCACCTTGGCGACCCGATTGCTGCTGGCGAGCGGCTTGCCGGCCTCGATGCCAAAGCCATTCACCACATTCAGCACACCCGGTGGCAGCAGATCGCCGATGAGCTCCATGAGCAGCAGGATGGTGCTGGGGGTTTGCTCGGCCGGCTTCAGCACCACACAGTTGCCGGCCGCCAGGGCCGGGGCCAGCTTCCAGGTCGCCATCAGGATTGGGAAATTCCAGGGGATAATCTGGGCCACCACGCCAAGTGGCTCGTGAAAATGATAGGCAATCGTGTTGTCGTCGACCACCCCAATTGAACCTTCCTGAGCGCGAATTGCCCCAGCAAAGTAGCGGAAGTGATCGATGGCCAGGGGCAGATCGGCGGCCATTGTCTCGCGCACCGGCTTGCCATTCTCCCAGGTCTCAGCGACGGCCAGCATCTCCAGATTTGCTTCCATGCGGTCGGCAATTTTGTTGAGGATGATCGCCCGCTCTGCGGGAGAGGTTTTGCCCCAGGCGTCCTTGGCGGCATGGGCGGCATCAAGTGCCTTTTCGATGTCTTCGGCGGTAGAGCGTGGAATCTCACAAAATGTCCGTCCATTGACCGGGCTGGGGTTTTCGAAGTACATACCTTTGACTGGAGCTACAAACTCGCCGCCAATAAAGTTGCCATAGCGTGACTTAAAGCTAACTTTACTGCCCGACTGATTTGGATTGGTATAGACCACAGTGTCCTCCAATAGTTATGTAGTTAACAGGCCGAACAATAGGGTTGGGGAAGAGAGAGAGTAGGAATGTGAGGCGTTGGTATGTATCTCCATAATAGCACAGAAGCTAGCACTTGCCCTGGTGATTACTACGTCCATGCGATGCCCGCTGGATGCCACCGGATGAGTCGTCGCGTTGGCCGGCACAATCGGTGAAATGATGAGTCTGCTTAGATGCATATTCGGAACACAGCCACAAACGGGTTTGCGGAAGAGAATCTGGCGTTATGCTATACTGCGTACTACACTGAGTACAGAGTGGCTTAAACATGGTTCATTTTTTACAGTTCAAGGGAAGCCTGGTCGTCAGGTCTCAGCCGGCAATTTCACAGCACGCAGCGCACCAATGCTTGTGCTACCTGACCAACAAAGACGTTTATTGCGAAGTAGCATTGCTGATACTGGCACAGAGTTTGCTACTTTAGTCCATGCTGAGTAGAGATGATTTAAGGTTTAACGAAGGGCTTTCTGGCACAGTGTTGTGTATACATGATGGGTACGCTGTTTGAGCAAACGGTGTATATATCTGCTATACCTATGCTATTACCAGTTCACCCTGAGAAGAGTGCTGGTTATAAGCATGACCAGCACTTTTGTATTTTTGGGCACTCGGACGGCCACTGTGCCGACAATAAAGGTATAGCCCAGTGGTGAGTTCAACAGTTTTCGACGGCATTTCGGAAAATATTTATGGTTAAAATTATTTACAATGTCCAAATAATTAATTACAACTAAAAATTATTAGACACAACTATAATTTAGTTAACCTACCTCTTGACAAGGATATAGCAAAAGTACTATGCTAAAAACTGTACCTTTTCTTTAGAGTAGCGTTTTGAATACATAGTATATAGAGCAGAAGAACCCAAGCCACCACCCTGGCACCGCGCCAGATGCGCCTTGAGTAGCAACAGCTCTTCTAAAGTCTTTGGTATGCATTTCTAGTGCAATGCCTAGCAGGAAAGTCGTACAGCATGAAATATTTACGGCGATCGATCATCGCACTTGTTATTCATCTGGCACTCTTCTTTAACATCGAACGCCTTGATTTCAACGAGGAAAACGTAGTTGATCTTTTATCGTTTGTTTATATTCTCACGCTGATAGCCGTCTTGGCAGTGATTATGATCCCATTTTTCCGCAAACGCCCGCTGTGGATTTCGCTCAGCTATTGGGGTGTAATCTATGTCCTGATCCGCCTGACGTTCTTTAACACCCGCTCGTTTGTCGGCATCAATCTCTATCTATCGATCACCGAGGTCGCATTTTTGATGGTCGCAGTCTGGCTGGCCTATCAGGTTGCGTTGGACCTGGACGACTTCGAGCAGGCGGTGATCAACATGACCTTGCCGCAGCTCAATCGACAGGTTCGGCGCCTCGCCGAGTCAGGTGATGAGATTCAAACCGAGATGATCCGCAGCCGCCGCCATCGCCGTCCGCTGAGCGTGCTGGTGATCAAACCCGACGCAAACTCGGTGACCACGGCGATCCATCGCACCGTCCAGGAAGTGCAGCAGGCCATGATGACGCGCTATGTTGTCACCAGCCTGACCAGCGTTGTCTCTGATGTAATGCGCCGCACCGATACGATTTTTGAACAACCAAATGCGAACCAGTTTATTGTGATGAGCCCCGAGACCAGCACCCTCAACTCAGGGGCATTCATTGAAAGAATCCAAACCGCCGCCACCGAGAAATTGGGAGTTAACGTTATTTGTGGGGTTGCTTCCTTTCCTGATGACGCACTCACCTTTGATGAACTCGTCCGTGAGGCCGAGTCGCACGCCGCAAGACAGCAAAGTCGCTCGTCGCAAGCCAAACCGCCCACTGAAGCGCGATCCTCAGTTCAAACCGAGGTTTAATGCAGGAAGACTGATTCCTGCCGAAAGGACACGCTATGGCTTCGACATTTAACCATCGCGATCAACCAACCTATGCCTGGCTAAATCGGATTCAGCCTAATCGCTCACCGCTCGCTCGGCAAATCTATATCATTAGCAAGCGCGTTATGGATCTGACAATCCTGTTGATCTTCTTGCCCTTGCTGCTGCCGCTGTTCCTGCTCTGCGCACTGCTGATCAAAATCGACTCGCCGAATGGCGCGGTGATGTTCACCCAGAAGCGTACCGGCCAGGGCGGTCGAACCTTCCGCATGTACAAGTTCCGCACGATGGTTCCCAACGCCGAAGAGCTTAAAAAAGAGCTGGCTCACCTGAACGAGCTGCAGTGGCCCGACTTTAAAATCACCAAGGACCCGCGGATTACCCGTGTCGGTAAGTTTTTACGCAAAACCAGCCTCGATGAGCTGCCACAGCTGTTGAATGTGCTTAAAAATGAGATGAGCTTCGTCGGCCCGCGCCCGACGTCGTTTGGCGCCCACACCTACGATCTGTGGCAGACCGAGCGGCTCGATGTCCAGCCCGGTATTCTGGGTCTGTGGCAGCTGTATGGTCGTGGCACCACCGAGTTTAACGACCGCCTGCTGCTGGATATCGCCTATATTGAGCATCGCTGCCTGTGGCTCGATATTCAGATCTTGTTTCGCTCGGTCCCGGCCGTGTTAGCACAACGAGGGGCGCATTAGTGGCACAGCCGATCGCCTATGTTATGTCGCGCTTTCCCCATCTGCCGGAAACATTTATTTTGCGCGAGATGGTGGAGATGGAGCGGAATGGCTGGTCAGTCCGCCTGTATCCGCTGATGATTCAGGAACAGACCATCATTCACGCCGAAGCTGAACGCTGGATCCCGCTGGCGCGATCCAGCCCTTTTATGTCCCTTGGTGTTCTCAAAGCCAATCTGCAGGCGATTTTTCAGCATCCCTGGCGCTATATGTCGATCTGGGGACGCACGCTCGCCGCCCATTGGCGCTCGCCGGCGGAGCTGGTGCGGGTGCTGGCGCTGCTGCCCAAAACTGTCGCAATGGCCCAAAAGATGGTCAGCGAAGGGGTGGTCCACGTGCACGCCCATTACGCCACCTACCCGGCCTTTGCCGCCTGGGTCATTCATCATTTGACCAATCTGCCCTATAGCATTACGGTTCACGCCCACGATATTTTTGTTAGCCAGACCATGCTCGGGCCCAAGCTGCGCTCGGCAATGGCCGTGGTGGCGATCTCGGAGTACAACCGTGAGTTTCTGGCCCGCCATGTCGGCGACTGGGTCCGTTCGAAAACCCACGTGATCCACTGTGGCATTAGCCCGGCCAACTATGTCCCGCGCACTCTGACCCAGCCAACATCGCCGCAGTTCGAGATTATTACCATTGGCAGCCTACAGCCGTACAAGGGCCATCCTTTCCTCATCCAGGCCTGCGCACTGCTCCGCGACCAGGGGCTGGCATTTCGTTGCCGCATTATTGGCGGCGGCGAGGATCGGGCGCTGTTGGAACAGCTGATCGCCGAGCGTCAGCTACAGGATTGCGTGGAACTGCTCGGCCCCCAGCCCGAGGATGCGATCACGCGGCTGCTGCCAAGCGCTGACTGCTACGTTCAGCCCAGCATCATCACCGAGTCAGGCAAGATGGAGGGTATTCCCGTCGCCCTAATGGAGGCCATGGCCTGTGGCCTGCCGGTCGTCGCCACCGATCTCTCGGGCGTGCCGGAGCTGGTTCGCCCCAGCCAGACCGGCTATCTGGTGCCACCGGCCGACGCGCCAGCCCTGGCCGCCGCGCTCGCCCAGGTCGCCAACAATCTGGAGCTAGCCCGCCAGCACGGCGCTGAAGGCCGTAGGCTGGTGCTCGATGCATTTAATCTCCAAACCAATGTTGCCGAGCTGGCCCAGCTGCTGCGGTCAACCAGCGCGGCAGCGCCAGGGAGCGCTGCTCCAGGCGAACCCAGCGTCCAAGCCACGCTATAGGCTCGACAAAGGATTAAAGAAATGCCCAAAAAAATTGCTTTTATTAAAGTTCGCAGCTTCTCTTTTATCAATCCTAGCCTGATCGAGCAGGTACAGAGAACCTTTCCTGAGCACACTGTTGATGTTATTGACCTCAAAGATTGGCTGATCCAGCATAAGCTCGTCTTATTGCTCGCCTTTCTGAATGTGTATAAAGAGTACTGGCGGGAGATTCTACAGGGCAAGAAAAAAGCCAACGAATGTCTATTTACCACCCGCTATATCTTTAAAAAAATCCAAAAGATGATCCCAGAGCGGATCAAGCCGGCCGAATATGCCTTTACCTTTCAGACGCAGACGCTTTTTGATGCCGGCGTGAACGCATTACCGCACTTTATCTATACCGATCACACGGTGCTCGCCAACTTGCGCTACCCGGATATCGATCCACAGCGGGCATTATTCTCCAAGGCCTGGATGCAGCTCGAGCCTAGCATCTATGCGAAGGCCACGAACGTTTTCACAGCCAGTAATTTCGCCCGCGACTCGGCCATTGCTGACTACCACTGTCGGCCGGAGCAGGTGGTCTGTGTCTATACCGGCATTAATGTTGCTATTGATCCGCCTGAACACAAAGATTACCGCGCCCAGAAGATTTTGTTTGTTGGGGTTGAGTGGGAGCGCAAGGGCGGGCCGGAGGTTATCGCCGCCTTCCAGCAGGTGCTGAAGGTCTGCCCAAACGCCCACCTGACAATTGTTGGCTGTTCGCCTAGCGTGGAGGTTGCCAACTGTACCATCGTGGGACGGATTCCCAAGGAGCAGGTGGCGCAATACTATCGTGAGGCCACGATTTTTTGTATGCCGAGCCGGATTGAGCCAGCCGGAATCGCCTTTACTGAAGCGGCGATGTACAAGCTGCCAATTATATCGGCGCTGAGCGGCGGTATTCCCGACCGCGTTATCCACGGGGAGACAGGGTATCTTGTTCCAGTCGGCGATGTTGACAATCTGGCTCAGTACTTGATTGAACTGCTAACCCATCCCGAGCGCTGCCAAACATTTGGTGAGGCCGGGTATCAGCTAGCGAAGGATTATTTCACCTGGGAGCGGGTCGGCGATGCGCTGCACAGCTACATCACGCCGCATCTCAGCAACACGACAGTAGCAAGCACAACCGTGGCACTACGCTCGTAAGAAGGAACGAAAACTATGGAACTACGACATTATATGCGCATGCTAGCCCGTGGCTGGTGGATTATTGCCCTCGCAGCGCTGTCAGCGCTGATTCTGGCGCTGGCCAAAGCGTATGTGACGGTGCCACAGTATCGCACCAGCGCTCGCTTGATGGTCAGTCCCGATTTCGCCCAGATCGAGACCGGGCAGCAAATCTATAGCACCACTGCGCTCCAGAATCGCACAATTGTTACCACGATTGCTGAAGTATTAAACAGCGGCAGTAAATTCAAAGAGGTTGGCGCACGGCTGAACCTGCCGCCGAAAGAGATTTTTCACTACAAAAATACCGCTGTGACCATTCCCGAGGCCAATGTGCTGGAATTGTTTGTCGATGGACCCGACCCGGAGATCGTGACGTTGCTGGCCAACGGCATGGCCCAGCAAACGATCGACGAGATCGATCAGACAATTCCGGTCTATACCCTCTCGATTCTGGATGCGGCCCTGCCGCCAGCCGGCGCCCAGAGCCCCAAGCCCTTGCGCGATGCCAGCCTGGCGCTGATCCTGGGTGGGGTGTTTGGCGCAGTTCTGGCGGTTCTCCAGGAGCAGCTCCGGCAGCCCTTGCAGGCACTGCGCCGTCGCAACACGACCGACCCGGTCTCAACCGCCTATACGCGCCGCCACTTCGACCAGCAGGCCAAAGAGATCCTGGGCCGGGTTGAGACCGCCTCGCTGGGGATTGTGTATCTGGACGGCTTGCAGGACTCGATGGAAACCCTGTCGGCGCCGGTGATCCAGCGGGTGCTGCGGCAGGTGAAAACCATTCTGCGCAATGAGCTGCGTGGCAACGACCTGATCGGGCGCTGGGATACGACCAGCTTTGCGGTGCTGCTGCCGGATACGCCTGAAAGCGCCGCCGCCCGCACCCTCGATCGGATTCTCACGGCCCTGGCGCAGCCACTTGACACTGGCATGGAGAACGAAACCCTGAAGCTAACGCCGTACTCTGGCGCCGCCACCCGCCGGCCGGGGATGACCTATCAGCAGCTCAGCGAAGAGGCCGAGGCAGCTTTGGCCAGCTCCTATCGGAATGGTGAAAAGAAAGTCCTCTTTTCTTCGGTTGCCGGGCCACAATCGGCCTAAACCCTTATGCACCAGATAGAGGCGGGCAATCTGTGTCCGCCTCTATCTATGCTCCATTGAGATATCGCTATGATTGCAGATCAACCGTTCGCTGAAAGTAAAAAAATGCGCCTGCTGATCGGCGGCGCGGCTGTTGTGGTGGGGTTAGCGGTTGGGTTTATGGTTACCGCCATCCCCGATACTACCAAGCTTCTGGTTCTGGTCGTCGGGCTGGCCGCCGCTGCCGCAACCATGTGGCGGGCTGAATGGGGACTCTATGCCCTGATCTTTATGGGCTATACCCGTTTCTCGGACGTGATGGTCCGCAATGGCGCGCCTTCAACCGCTCAGGCATTTCTTGGTCTGCTGCTGCTGGTTATTTGCGTGCGCTGGATCATCTACAATGAAAAGCCAGAGGGCTGGATGCAGGCCACCGTCATGATCATATTCTATGGTCTGATTGGTCTGGCAACGTTGCTCTATGCGGCCGATACGAGCCGGGTTACCAGCGGGGTCACGGCCTATTTCAAAGATGCCATCATTGTCGTCATTATTGTGATCATGATGCGCGACTACATCACCTTACGGCGAGCAATGTGGGCGCTGTTGAGCGCTGGCATTTTTATGGCCACGCTGACCACCTTCCAGCAGCTGACCGGCACCTTTACCAACGACTACTGGGGCTTTGCCAAAGCCGGCCTGCAGCAGATTGTTGCAGGCGAGGCGAATGACTACCGGATCGCCGGGCCGATCGGCGACCCAAACTTTTACTCGCAGGTGCTGCTGGTGCTGGTGCCAATCTCCATGGACCGCATGTGGAACGAGAAGAAAAAGTGGCTGCGCCTGCTGGCAATGTGGTCGCTCTTTGTGTGTGTCTTCTCGATCTTTTTCACCTTCAGCCGCGGCGCGTTTATTTCGATGATCGTCGTCATCACCATCATGCTGATCCGCCGCCCGCCGCGCCCGATCGTGCTCATCGCCACCATCGCGATCCTCGTCCCGCTGATTGGGATGTTGCCGGAAACCTACACCGCCCGCTTGAAGACGATCCCCGAGGCAATTCCTGGCCTGGCCACCAAAGATGTGCGTGAAGAGGCTTCGTTTCGCGGCCGATCCAGCGCCCAGCAGGCTGGCATTCTCATGTTTCTGGACCATCCGATCCTGGGGCTGGGGGTGGGCAACTTCGGCTATCACTATCAGGCCTACTCGCAGGGTCTTGGGCTTGATGGCAGCCGCTGGGATCAGGCGCCGCACAATCTGTACCTGGAGATCATCACCGAGAAAGGCTTGGTCGGGCTCTCGGCCTTTGTCCTGCTGCTGTTCCTGATCTACCGGGGCATCAAGCAGGCTGGTAAAAACTTCATCGAGGCCGGCCAGGCCGACTATGCAGGGCTGGTGATGTCCTTCTGGATCGGCATGATCGGCTATCTGATTGCCGCAACCTTCTTACAGCTCTCCTATCCACGCTTCTTCTGGGTGTTGATCGGAATCGGCTTCGCTATACCCAACGTCGCTCAACGCCTGATTGATCAGCACCGCGAGGAACGCAATGCCAAGTGACAGCAATCTCGTCCGGACAACCGCCCGCGGAACCATGTGGACCTATGCCGCCACCTATGGCGGTAAGGCGCTCATTCTCGTCAGCACGGTTATCCTGGCCAACCTGCTGACCAAGCTGGACTTTGGCATCGTCGGCATTGCGCTGACCGTGATCGCGTTTCTTGAGGTGATGCAGGACCTGGGGATTGGCGCCGCGCTGATCTATCAGCGCGACGAGACGGCCGCCAATACGGCTTTCTGGCTCGGTATGATGATCGGAATCAGCCTGTTTGGGCTGACATTCCTGGCCGCGCCAGTGATCGCGGCGGTGCTTAAAGAGC